>NZ_JBIUHC010000115.1:0-32168 GCF_044627735.1 Cupriavidus sp. CuC1
CGCTGCCCTGGGCGCGCAAGCCGGCCTGAAGGACATGAAGGACCCGGCGCTCGCCACCGCCGCAGCCGTCACGCCCGACGCGGCCGCTCCGGCGACCTCGGCCGCCGCCGATACGCTGACCAACATCGCATCCCAGCGCGCCGCGCTGCAGGCCGTGCCGCAGGCCGCGGCCAGCACCCAGGCAGCCACCACGGACAAGGCTGCCGCTACGCCCGGCACCGCCGCCGCCAAGGCGGGCCCGGACCTGGCCGCCAGCCTCAAGGCCGCCATGGCGGGCCAGCAAGGCGGCAATGGCCAGGCTTCCTCCGGGCAGCAGGACGCCTCGCTCGGCCAGCCGTACAAGGCCCCGCTGCAGCTTGCCGACGCCGGCAAGAACGCCCAGCCCCCGGCAACGACCGCCGCCGCGCCGGCCAGCCCGATGCAACTGGCGCAAGCCATGCGCGCCGCCGAACCCGCCAGCACCGAAGCCACGCCCGCTAACGCTACCGTTACGCCGCTGATGGCGGCCGGCACCCTGGCCGCGAGCCAGGCGCCGACCTCAGGCGGCCTGTCGCCCACGACCTCGCTGCCGATCGCGCCGCCGGTGGGCGATGGCCAATGGCCGCAAGCGCTTGGCCAGCAGATGGTGCGCCTGTCGACCCAAGGCAACCACACCGCCGAGCTGCAGCTCAACCCGCCCGACCTCGGCCCGCTCAAGGTCGTGCTCAACGTCGTCAACGACCAGGCCCAGGCCCAGTTCGTCTCGCCGCACGCCGCCGTGCGCGCCGCGGTCGAAGCCGCGCTGCCGCAACTGCGCACCGCGCTGGCCGACAGCGGCATCCAGCTGGGCCAGACCTCGGTGGGCGCCGACAGCTATGCCGGCCAGGCCGGCAACGGCCAACAGCAGCAACGCCAGCCGGGCAACTCGCAGAACGGCTTCGGCACCTTGGCTGGGATCCCGGCGGCCCCGGCCAATACCAGCCCCACGGCCCCGGTGGCACGCACCCTCGCACGCGGCGAAGTCGACACCTTCGCCTGACCGCCCGGGCGGGATGGACGCTCGGGCGCACACGCCCGGGCTTTCCTCGCAGCCCCGCGCATTCGCGCTTACCATGTCGTTTAAGAGCAGGGCTCCAGCCATCAGGGCTGGCGCGCCCCGCCCGCCAAGACGCCATGACTTTCGACCTGTTCGATTCCCTCCCCCAAGACGCCCCGCAGGTTGAGCCCATCGTCCCCGGCGCGGTAGTGCTGCGCGGCTTTGCGCGCGAACATGAGCAAACCCTGCTGGATAACGTGCGCGGCATTGCGGCGCAAGCCCCGTGGCGCCACCTCATCACGCCGGGCGGCCTGCGCATGTCGGTGGCCATGACCAACTGCGGCCCGTTTGGCTGGGTTTCGGACGTCACAGGCTATCGCTACGAAGCAGCCGATCCCCTCAGCGGGCAGCCCTGGCCGCCCATGCCGGATGCCTTCCTGTCGCTGGCGCGCGATGCGGCCGCCACGGCCGGCTTTGCCGATTTCAAGCCGGACGCGTGCCTGCTCAACCGCTACGCGCCGGGCACCCGCCTCTCCCTGCACCAGGACCGCGACGAGCTCGACCTGCGCGCGCCCATCGTCTCGGTGTCGCTCGGCCTGCCAGCCGTGTTCCTGTTCGGCGGCCTCGCGCGCGCCGAGCGCCCGCTACGCGTGCGGCTGGTGCATGGTGATGTGGTGGTGTGGGGTGGGCCCGCGCGCCTGGCGTTCCATGGCATTGCACCGCTGGCCGACGGCGATCACGTGCTGCTGGGACGCGAGCGGATCAACCTGACTTTCCGCAAGACGCGCTAGCTGCGCGCCGGGCGCATTGGCAGGCGAGCGTCAGCCGATCTCATCGAGCAACGCCAGCCGGCTATCGTCGGGAAACGCCTTGACGCGGTACCTGGCGGGATACTGCGCCTCCTGCTCCATCAGATCGCCCAGCAAGGCCAGCGCCTGCTGCCAGCCCACCACGCGCGTGCGCCCCATGGCATCGTCCGCGTCGGGCCGTACCAGGGCGATGCGATCCGCGCGCGGCAGCGATGTATCCACGCCGCACGTCCAGGTGGTGATCGAATACGAGGTAAGCGGATCGTCCTGCCGGCCATAGAGCAGGTAATTGGCCAGGAAGACATCGACGCCGTCGCGCTCGTTCAGGCGGTCCAGCGCGGCCTTTTGCGTGTCGTACTCTTCCTTGCGGTACAGCCGCACCAGGTGGGCAAGGTGCCGTGCCGCCTGCTCGCCGGGCGGGACGAAATGTGACACCTCGGTTCCCGTGGGCACAGCGTGCGCCACGCCCCCGGGCTGGTAGCAGAACATGGCCGGCGAGATCGTGCGGCCCTGGCGAAACGCCTGCAAGCTGAGCTCCACCATCCGCAACTGGCCGGCATCGTCCTGGTCGCCCGTCACCAGCAGCACCTCGCGGGTAGGCATCATGAACACCGGGCGGCCGCGCACCGGTACCCGCTCCAGCACATCCGGCAGCAGCGCGCGGCTAGCCTCGTAGCCGTCGCTCCAGGCGCCCTGGTAGACGCCCTGCGCGACCGGGACGAAGGCCTCGTCGGTATGGTCGCGCAGGTTGTCGCCCGCGATCTGCAGCGCCTGGCCGAGCGTCACCTGCCAGGAGGCGGAGGGGCCGTTGAGCAGCGTCGACGTGGTTTCCGGATAGTCCACCGCCAGCAGGGTCACGCAGTCCTCGCCGAAGGGCAGGTAGGCGACATCGAACGTCGAGGGATCGCCCTCCGAGCGCAGGTGGTGCAGCCGGATCTCATCGATCAGCGAGCGGCTGCGGATCAGCGGGCGAAGCATGGGCCCGGCCTCGGACAGCGAGTCCGGCGTTGCCTGCCCGCTGGAGCACAGGGTAGCCACGAAGCCGTGCAGCGCCTTGTCGCGCTGCGCGCCACGGGCCTCGCAGTACGCCCGGTAGGCATTGTGGAGGTTGAAGAAGGCGTTGCGCCCGTGCTCCAGCCGGAACTCGTCGGCGTTGAAATCAAGGCGCCCCTCAAAGCCCTGGCGCCTGGCCGCGGCAATGAACAGCGCCGCGAAACGATCCGGCGGCGGCTTGCGCAGGAATAGCGACTCGAAGAAACCCATGGCGATGGCGTGGCCCGGAGGTTGGCCCCAGTGTTCGCCCGGACGTTGGCCCGGACGTTGGCCCGGATGGCAATGCTTACACCTTACCTCATGTCCCGGCGTTTCGGCACCATCTCCGTGCGCCGCTATGCGCCCTGCCGCGCAGTGTTGCGCCACCGTGTTTTCCGTTATTCTTGGGCTCGCCGCGGCGCCGGGCCGACCATCCCGCCCATGGCACCGCCCCCGCCCCCAGGATCACAGGAAACCTGAATTGACGCGCATCTGCCTGAACATGATCGTGAAGAACGAGGCCCCGGTGATCGCCCGCTGCCTCGCATCCGTCAAGCCATGGATCGGCCGCTGGGTGATCGTGGACACTGGCTCCACCGATGGCACCCAGGCGCTGGTACGTGAGGTCATGGGGGACCTGCCCGGCACGTTGCATGAGCGGCCGTGGATCGATTTCGCGCACAACCGCAACGAGGCCCTGGCGCTGGCCCGCGCCGGTACAGAAGGCGAGGCCGGCGCCAATGACTACGTGCTGTTCATTGATGCCGACGAAACCCTGCGCATGCCCGAGGGGTTCCGCTGGCCCAGGCTGGCCGACGATGGCTACCGCTTCCAGTGCGAGCTGGGCGGCTGGCAATACCAGCGCAACGCCCTGGTAAAGGCGGCCCAGCCCTGGCGCTGGGAAGGCGTGCTCCACGAATACCTCACGCAGGACGCGCCGCACGCCTGGCAGTACCTGGCCGGCCCCGCCATCGTGGTCTCGCGCGATGGCGCCCGCGCCCGGGATCCGCAGACCTACTTGCGCGATATCGAAGTGCTGGAGCGCGCCCTGCAGAAGGATCCGGCCAACGCACGCTATTGCTTCTACCTGGCGCAGAGCTATCGCGACGCCGGCCAGCTGGAAGCCAGCCTGCAGCAATACCAGGCGCGCGTGACCATGGGCGGATGGGAAGAGGAGCGCTGGTTCTCGCTGTTCCAGGTGGCCGTGCTGACCGAGCGCCTTGCCGCCGCCGATGTGGCCGATGTCGCCGACAATGCGGCAAACTCAGCCTACGCCCCCGGCGCCGTGCGCGACGCCTACCTCGCGGCCTACCAGGCGCGCCCGGCGCGGGCCGAGCCGCTGTGCGAGCTGGCCCGTTACCACCGGCTGCGCGGCGAGTTCGCGCAGGCGCATCTCTACGCCCAGCAGGCCGCGGCCATGCCCTGCCCGGCCGATACGCTGTTTGTCGACACGGCGGTCTATGCCTGGCGCGCGCTCGACGAACTCACGGTCAGTGCGTACTACATCGGCGCGCTGGCGCAAGGCAAGGCTGCCTTGCAAAAGCTGCTGGATGAAGCGCGCTTCCCGCCCACCGAAGGCACGCGCATCCAATCGAACCGGCCTTACTACGGGCTGTAGCCTTCCAGCCCCTGGCCGGCCTTGGTTGGCCTTGGTTGGCCTTAGTCGGCCTTCGCCGCCCCTCGGTCCACCCAGTTGACCTTGGGGAACTTGCGCGCAAAGGCCTCCGGCATCGGCACCACCTGCTTGCGCTCGTAGCTGAAGAAGACAAAGCCGGACTTGGCCATGGCCACCAGCGCCAGGTCTGCCGGACGCGTGATGCGGAAGGTGATATCGCCGCCGTAGCGGTTGAAATCCATCACGCCCACCTCGAACAGCAACTGGTCGCGGGCATGGGCCTCGTTGCGGTAGGTGGTGGCCAGGTCGGTCACGATGATGCCCACCTGGTCGGTCTCGGCATCCTCCGTGTCACCCGTGCGCAGGTCGAACAGAAAGCGCGCCCGCGCCTCGGAAATCATCGAGATCATCGAGTCGTTGCCGAGATGGTTGGCCGAGTTGATATCGGTCACGCGCACCGTGAGGTGGGTGGAGTAGCAGTACTGGTCTTCAGGGAATTCGAGATCGAGGCGGGCCATGATGCAAAGGGAAAGCGAGGTGAGGTTTCATCCGCACTATGTGCGATGATCAAGCCGATGCCGCGCAAGTGGCTTGGCGCCGGCTGGCTGCGATGATATGCGCGCTACAGTTTACTAGTAACGGTTAACTCGGATTGACTGGCGATTGCCCCCACAAGCTGGACAAAGGCACCGCCCAGATCCCACTGCCAAGTGGCAAGGTTTCCGTACCATCGTAGAGCACGACGCCTAGCCTGAACGCATCGCCTGCGAGGCTGGCAAGCCGCGTCAAACCACGAAGGTCATTTTTCCTGGCGGTGGCTGACGCCTTCACTTCCACCCCGATCAAGTGACCCGCCGCATTCTCGATGATGAAATCGACTTCGACCTGGTCATGATCGCGGTAGTGGAACAATTGGTAGTCCCCGTCGGCCGTCGTTTTGTGCTTGAGCAGCTCGCCAAACACAAAGGTCTCGAGAACGCTGCCGAAGCGACTTCGATCCTGGTCGGCAAACCCGGGCGTCAAATCCGTCAGCGCGGACAACAGCCCCGAATCAAGGAACTGAATCTTGGGTGCCTTCACAACCCTGCTCAGACGGATTCTTGCCCAGACCTCTACGCGCTTGAGCAAGTACATCTGCTCGAACACGCCGACGTATCGCGCGGCAGTCCTCTCTGGCCGCCAGCAAGGTTAGCTCGTCGTCGAGCGTCAGGTAGCGCATCCCCTGCGCAGCCACATGGCGCGCCAAGGTTGTCTTGCCCGCTTGACGCGGGCCAGCGATCAGCACGACAGGCGTGTCGGCCATCGCCTGCGCAACGCGCGGCGCCAGCAATCTTGGATAGAGGGAATGTGACTCGCTCATGTGATGCATAATCCCCGTGTATTTGGGAATTACACAGCTTAAATTTGGGATTATTAGTCCGTGTAGTTAGGAATCTACTATCGGGTACTTGGGAACGTCCACAGGTCGCGCCGGCATGGTGTGTTTCGTCGTGGATATGTTTCTCGCCAAGCGAATTTGCCCAGCGCTTTGCCGCAGACGGATCGTTCTGGCTGTATCGGCTATGGGTGTGACCCGGCCTTGCCACCCATCGGGCCCGGAATGAGAGACGCCGCTGGATCAGTTGGCCAAGGCGAACGCAAGATACGGACAAAAAAATGCCGTTCACTGGCTTAAGTGAACGGCATTACCCCGGAGTGGGGCTTTTCAGGACGTAACTGTTGAAGCCGGTACCGCTTACACCGTCACCGTATCCGCCACGCCCTTGAAGTCTTCGATCTTGTCGAAGTTCAGGTACTTGTAGATCTGGTCGCCGTTGGTGGCCAGCACGCCCATGTCCGACATGTACTCTTCCTTGGTCGGGATGCGGCCAAGGCGCGAGCAGATTGCCGCCAGCTCAGCCGAACCCAGGTACACATTGGTGTTCTTGCCCAGACGGTTGGGGAAGTTGCGGGTGCTGGTCGACATCACCGTGGCGCCTTCGCGCACTTGTGCCTGGTTACCCATGCACAGCGAGCAGCCCGGCATTTCGGTGCGGGCGCCTGCCGTGCCGAACACGCCGTAGTGGCCTTCTTCGGTCAGTTGCTTGGCGTCCATCTTGGTCGGCGGGGCAACCCACAGCTTGACGGGAATGTCGCGCTTGCCTTCGAGCAGCTTGGAGGCTGCGCGGAAGTGGCCGATGTTGGTCATGCACGAACCGATGAAGACTTCGTCGATCTTGGCGCCAGCCACTTCCGACAGGGTCTTGACGTCGTCCGGGTCGTTCGGGCAGGCCACGATGGGCTCGTGCACGTCGGCCAGGTCGATCTCGATCACGGCGGCGTACTCAGCGTCGGCATCCGGCTCCAGCAGCTTCGGGTCGGCCAGCCAGGCTTCCATCGCCTGGATACGGCGCGACAGGCTGCGCGGGTCCTGGTAGCCCTCGGCGATCATCCACTTCAGCAGCGTGATGTTGCTGTTGATGTACTCGATGATCGGTTCCTTGTTCAGGCGCACCGAGCAACCGGCGGCTGAACGCTCGGCGGATGCGTCGGACAGCTCGAACGCTTGCTCGACCTTCAGGTCGGGCAGGCCTTCGATCTCCAGGACGCGGCCCGAGAAGATGTTCTTCTTGCCTTGCTTGGCCACGGTCAGCAGGCCCGACTTGATGGCGTACAGCGGAATGGCGTTGACCAGGTCACGCAGGGTGACGCCGGGCTGCATCTTGCCCTTGAAGCGCACCAGCACGGATTCCGGCATGTCCAGCGGCATCACGCCGGTGGCAGCAGCAAAGGCCACCAGGCCCGAGCCTGCCGGGAAGCTGATGCCGATCGGGAAACGGGTGTGCGAGTCGCCGCCAGTGCCGACGGTGTCAGGCAGCAGCATGCGGTTCAGCCACGAGTGGATCACGCCGTCGCCCGGGCGCAGCGAGATGCCGCCGCGGGTGCTGATGAACTGGGGCAGCGTGTGGTGGGTCTTGACGTCGACCGGCTTCGGATACGCGGCGGTGTGGCAGAACGACTGCATCACCAGGTCGGCCGAGAAGCCCAGGCAAGCCAGGTCCTTCAGCTCGTCGCGGGTCATCGGGCCGGTGGTGTCCTGCGAGCCCACCGAGGTCATCTTCGGTTCGCAGTAGGTGCCCGGGCGGATGCCCTTGCCTTCCGGCAGGCCGCAGGCGCGGCCGACCATCTTCTGGGCCAGCGTGAAGCCGCGGCCGGTGTCGGCCGGGTTGTGCGGCAGGCGGAACAGCGTGGACGGGGCCAGGCCGAGCGCCTCGCGGGCCTTGGCGGTCAGGCCACGGCCAACGATCAGGGGAATGCGGCCGCCGGCGCGCACTTCGTCGAACAGCACGTCGGACTTGACGGTGAATTCGGCGATGACCTGGCCGTTCTTCAGGGCCTTGCCGTCATAGGGACGCAGCTCGACCACGTCGCCCATTTCCATCTGCGACACGTCCAGCTCGATCGGCAGCGCGCCGGCGTCTTCCATGGTGTTGTAGAAGATCGGGGCAATCTTGCTGCCCAGGCACACGCCGCCGAAACGCTTGTTCGGCACGAAGGGGATGTCTTCGCCGGTGAACCACAGCACTGAGTTGGTGGCGGACTTGCGCGAGGAGCCGGTACCGACCACGTCGCCCACGTAGGCGACCAGGTTGCCCTTTTCCTTCAGCGATTCGATGAACTTGACCGGGCCGCGCTTGCCGTCTTCTTCCGGGGTGATGCCCGGGCGCGCATTCTTCAGCATGGCCAGCGCGTGCAGCGGGATGTCGGGGCGGGTGGTGGCGTCCGGAGCCGGCGAGAGATCGTCGGTGTTGGTTTCGCCGGTGACCTTGAACACGGTCACGGTCAGGCTTTGCGGCACTTCCGGACGGCTGGTGAACCATTCTGCGTCGGCCCAGCTTTGCAGGACGGACTTGGCGATGGCGTTGCCCTTGTCGGCCTTTTCCTTGACGTCGTGGAAGGCGTCGAACATCAGCAGCGTCTTCTTGAGCGCTTCAGCGGCAACCGGGCCGATCTCGGCGTCGTCCAGCAGTTCGATCAGCGGGGCGATGTTGTAGCCGCCCAGCATGGTGCCCAGCAGCTCGGCTGCCTTGGCGCGCGAGATCAGCGGGCTGGCTTCCTTGCCCAGGGCCACGGCGGCCAGGTACGAGGCCTTGACCTTGGCGGCGTCGTCCACGCCTGCCGGCACGCGATGCGTGATCAGGTCGACCAGGACTTGTTCCTCGCCAGCCGGCGGGGATTTCAGCAATTCGATCAACTCCGCAGTCTGCTTGGCGGTCAGCGGCAGAGGGGGGATGCCAAGCGCGGCGCGTTCGGCTACATGGGCGCGATAGTTTTCAAGCATGGGAACCTGCGGGTGATAGGGTTACAAAAACCGGTTGTGCCGCGATTGTAAAATAAAGTGCACCCTTGGGTCAAACGTCTTATATCTTATATAAGAGTTGAAAACAGAAAACACAATCAAATCAAGGGGAAGCCGCATACAAGACATCCCCCGATTCCATCAGGCCGCGAGCGTTCACTCCTGGCTTGGCGGCAGGAAAACCAGCTTCTCCTCCTCATACAGCCGGTAGATCATGTCGAGCATGGCGCGGATCTCTTCGGTCTCGTCGAGCATGCGCGTGCTCATGATGATGGGCGACACCAGGTTGGGATCGTCCAGCTCCCTGTAGCTGATGTCGTCCCGCTTGAGGCCGTGCACGCTGCTCGGGACGATCGAGATCCCCTCCCCCGCCGCCACCAGCCCCAGCGCGATCTGCAGCTCGCGCGCCTCATGGATGCGCCCGGGCTGCAAGGCCCGGTCGTGAAACGCCGCCAGCACCTGGTCGGCATAGCTGGGGCGCGGCGCCTTGGGAAAGATGATCAAGGTCTCGCCCAGCAGGTCGTGCAGGGCAAGCACGGGCTTGGACAGCGAGAGCGGCTGCCCGACCGGCAGCGCCACGATCATCCGCTCCTCGCGCAGCACGATCCGGCGCACGTTCGGGTCCTCATGCCGGATGCGGCCAAAACCCACATCGATGGTGCCCTGCTTGAGCGCCGCGATCTGGTCCATGGTGGTCATCTCATGCAGGCTCAGCTCGATCTCCGGATGCTCGGTGCGAAAGCGCCGGATGATCTTGGGCAGCATCCCGTACAGGGTTGAACCGACAAAGCCGAGCGACATCTTGCGCTCGATCTGCCCCACCCGCCGGGTCATCGACTCCAGCTCCGCGGCTTGCGCCAGCAACTGCTGGGCGTGGCCGTAAAAGAAACGCCCGGCCTCCGTCAGCTTGAGCGGGCGCGCGTTGCGCTCGAATAGCTGCACCCCCAGGCCCTCTTCCAGTTGCTGGATCTGCCGGCTTAGCGGCGGCTGCGCGATATGCAGCCGTTCGGCCGCGCGGGTGAAGTTGAGCTCCTCCGCGACGGCGACAAAGTAACGTAAATGACGCAGGTCCACGACTATACCTTTTTAGTATTTAGCCAATACCAAAACAGTGTTGGACCGCCAATTTTGGCGCTCCTATCCTTCGTATCAGGCTGTGACAACGACTTTTTATACCTTCAAAGCATTCTAGTCCGAATCACACCGCCACGGCGGAGGGCCATTGCAAGACGGACCCCACAAAGAAAACCAGAGACAAGGAGCAGACAAATGACTCACCCGGAAATCGAAGCGCTGGTCAAAGCGTTCATCGTCGACACCGCCAACGGCAAGGTCGACGCGCGTGTGCAAAGCGTGGTGGTCCGCCTGACCACCGATCTGTTCAAGGCCATCGAAGACCTGGACCTGAGCGCCAGCGAAGTCTGGAAGGGCATCGAGTACTTTGCCGAGGCCGGCAGCAGCCAGGAGCTTGGCCTGCTGGCCGCCGGACTGGGCCTGGAGCGCTTCCTTGACATCCGCGCTGATGAAGCCGAGGCAAAGGCAGGACTCAGCGGCGGCACGCCGCGCACCATCGAGGGCCCCCTGTACGTGGCCGGTGCGCCGTCCAGCGAAGGCTTTGCGCGACTGGACGACGGCAGCGAAGATGGCAAGGGCGAAGTCCTGTTCATGCAGGGCACGGTGTTCGACACCAACGGCAAGCCGCTGCCCGGCGCGTCCGTGGAGGTCTGGCATGCCAACCTGCTCGGCAACTACTCGTTCTTCGACAAGACGCAGTCGGACTTCAACCTGCGCCGCACCATCGTGACCGATAGCAACGGCCGCTACCAGTTCCGCAGCAACGTGCCCATGGGCTACGGCTGCCCACCGCAAGGCACTACCCAGCGCTTGCTGGACCTGCTGGCCCGCCATGGCCGCCGTCCCGCGCACATCCATTTCTTCGTGTCCGCGCCCGGCCATCGCAAGCTGACCACCCAAATCAACATCGACGGCGACGAATACCTGTGGGACGACTTCGCCTTCGCCAGCCGCGAAGGGCTGGTGCCAGCGGTCAGGCACGTCGATACCCCGCGGGCACTGGCCGAGCACGGCCTCGCCAAGCCGTTTGCCTCCATCGATTTCGATTTCCGCCTGTACGCCGATTGCGCTGCAGCGCCGGCACCGGAAGTGGAGCGCACGCGCGCCGCCGCGTAAGCCTCGACACCTGAAGCCACGACAGCAGCAACATCAGGGCCGCCCTGAGGACCCCTCACGGCCCGGCGCATCCGCCACGGATGCAGGAGACACCTCATGATCCCCATTTACCCGGACCACAGCCCGGCCCTGAAGCGCCTGGACGACTACCTGGTGGAAAACCGCGAAACCGGCGACTACCGGCTGCACCGCAGCGCCTTTACCGACGAGGCCCTGTTCGAACTCGAGATGAAGCACATCTTCGAGGGCAACTGGATCTACCTGGCGCACGAAAGCCAGATCCCCAACAACAACGACTACTACACCACCTACATCGGCCGCCAGCCGATCGTGATCGCGCGCAACCGCCAGGGCGAGCTCAACGCGCTCATCAACGCCTGCACCCATCGCGGCGCCATGCTGTGCCGCCACAAGCGCGGCAACAAGGCCACCTACACCTGCCCGTTCCACGGCTGGACCTTCAACAACAGCGGCAAGCTGCTCAAGGTCAAGGACCCGGAAGGCGCCGGCTATCCCGACTGCTTCAACAAGGAAGCCTCGCACGACCTGAAAAAGGTGGCGCGCTTTGAAAACTATCGCGGCTTCCTGTTCGGCAGCCTGAACCCGGATGTGGCGCCGCTCAAGGATTTCCTGGGCGAAGCCGCCAAGATCATCGACATGATCGTGGACCAGTCCGCCGATGGGCTGGAAGTGCTGCGCGGCGCCTCCACCTATACCTTCGAAGGCAACTGGAAGCTGCAAACCGAGAACGGCGCCGACGGCTACCACGTCTCCGCCGTGCACTGGAACTACGCCGCCACCACCAACCACCGCAAGCAGGAGAACGCCCGCGAGGACAAGATCCGGGCCATGGACGCAGGCAACTGGGGCCGGCAAGGCGGCGGCTTCTACTCCTTCGATCATGGCCACATGCTGCTGTGGTCGCGCTGGGCCAACCCGGAAGACCGGCCCAACTTCAGCCGCCGCGAGGAATTCGCCGAGCGCTGCGGCGCCGACACGGCGGACTGGATGATCCAGAACTCGCGCAACCTGTGCCTGTACCCCAACGTCTACCTGATGGACCAGTTCGGCTCGCAGATCCGCGTGCTGCGCCCGCTGTCCGTGAACAAGACCGAAGTCACCATCTACTGCATCGCGCCCAAGGGCGAAGCGGACGAAGCGCGCGCCCGCCGCATCCGCCAGTACGAGGATTTCTTCAACGTCAGCGGCATGGCCACGCCGGACGACCTGGAAGAATTCCGCGCCTGCCAGCAAGGCTACGCCGGCAGCGCGCTGGAGTGGAACGACATGTGCCGCGGCGCAACGCACTGGGTGGAAGGCGCCGACGAGGCCGCGCAGAAGATTGGCCTCAAGCCGCTGATGAGCGGCGTGAAGACCGAGGACGAAGGCCTGTACACGGTGCAGCACCGTTACTGGCTGGACGTCATGAAGAAGGCCACCGGCGCCGAAGTCAGCAAAGCCACCAAAGCCACCAAAGCCGGGAGCGAAGCATGAGCACGACCGCAACCCTCAGCCTTGGCGATATCCAGGCCTTCCTCTACCGGGAAAGCCGCTTGCTGGACGACGAACGATGGGATGAATGGCTGGCCTGCTATCACCCGGATGCCGCGTTCTGGATGCCGTCCTGGGACGACGACGACACGCTGGTGACCGATCCGCAGCGCGAGATCTCGCTGATCTACTACCCGAACCGCCAGGGCCTGGAAGACCGCGTGTTCCGCATCAAGACCGAGCGCTCCAGCGCCACCATGCCGGACACGCGCACCAGCCACAACATCAGCAATGTCGAACTGGAGCGGCAGGAAGGCAGCGTCTGCACGGTGCGCTTCAACTGGCACACGCTGAGCCACCGCTACAAGACCAACTACAGCTACTTCGGCATGTCGCGCTACGTCATCGACTTCGCCGGCGAGCGCCCGCAGATCCTGGACAAGTACGTCGTGCTGAAGAACGACTACATCAACCAGGTCATCGACATCTATCACATCTGAGCGGACGCGCCGGAGGAACCACGCCATGCAATACAACATCGCCCTGCAGTTTGAAGACGGCGTTACCCGCTTCATCACCTGCGCCGACAACGAAACCCTGTCCGACGCCGCCTATCGCCAGCAGATCAATATCCCGCTGGACTGCCGCGACGGCGCCTGCGGCACCTGCCGCGGCCTGTGCGAGTCCGGCGAGTACGACCTGCCTGAGTCGAGCTATATCGAAGACGCCCTGACGCCCGAGGAAGCCGCCAAGGGCTACGTGCTGGCCTGCCAGACGCGCCCGCGCTCGGATTGCGTGATCAAGGTGCCGGCGGCGTCAGCCGCGTGCAAGACGGGCGTGACCAGCTTCCAGGGCAAGCTGGCGGCCGTGGACAAGCTGTCGGACTCCACCATCGCATTCTCGATCGACCTCGGCGAGGCCGCCGCACCGACCTTCCTGGCGGGGCAGTATGTCAACGTGGAAATCCCGGGCACCGGCCTGACCCGCTCTTACTCGTTCAGTTCGGCCCCCGGCGCCACGCGCACTGCGTTTGTGGTGCGCAACGTGCCCAACGGCCGCATGAGCGAGTTCCTGAGCAAGGAGGCGCAGCCCGGCCAGCCGATTTCCTTCGCCGGCCCCTACGGCAGCTTCTACCTGCGCGAGGTGACTCGCCCCGTGCTGTTCCTGGCGGGCGGCACCGGCATCGCGCCGTTCCTGTCCATGCTGGACGTGCTGGCCGCGAACGGCAGCCAGCATCCGATCCGCCTGGTGTACGGCGTGACGCATGACATCGACCTGGTGGCCCTGGAACAGCTCGACGAGGCACAGCGCAAGCTTGCCGGCTTCGAGTACCGCACCTGCGTGGTCGAGCCCGCCAGCAGCGAAACCCGCAAGGGCTATGTGACGCAGCACGTGGAGCAGGCCTGGCTCAACGGCGGGGATGTCGACATCTACCTGTGCGGCCCGGTCGCCATGGTGGACGCGGTGCGCGGCTGGCTGCAGGACGCCGGGGTGACGCCGGCCAGCTTCCACTATGAAAAATTCTCGGCCAGCAACGCTGCCTGACCACACGCCACGGAACGCAGACACGCCATGAACACAAACGCGCGCTTTAGCGAAAAAATCGCCATCGTCACCGGCGCGGCGCAAGGGATCGGCCGCGGCGTGGCGCTCGCCGCCGCCGCCGAGGGCGCCAGCCTGGTGCTGGTCGACCGCTCGGCACTGGTGCACGAGGTCGCCGCGGAAATCATCGCGAGCGGCGGCCAGGCACTGGCGGTGGAGGCCGACCTGGAAACCTACGCCGGCGCCTGCCAGATGGCCAGCGCCGCGCTGGAGACCTACGGCCGCATCGATATCCTTGTCAACAACGTGGGCGGCACCATCTGGGCCAAGCCGTACCAGGAATACGAGGAAGCACAGATCGAAGCCGAGATCCGCCGCTCCCTGTTTCCCACGCTATGGTGCTGCCGCGCCGTGCTGCCCGCCATGATCGGGCGCAAGCAGGGCGTGATTGTCAATATCTCGTCCATCGCCACGCGCAGCCTCTACCGGGTGCCCTACGCGGCCGCCAAGGGGGGCGTCAATGCCCTGACCGCCAGCCTGGCCTTCGAGCACGCGCAGGATGGCATCCGCGTCAACGCGGTGGCCACCGGCGGCACCGAAGCGCCGCCGCGCAAGGTGCCCCGCAACACGGCGGAGCAGACTCCGCAGGAAGCGGCCTGGTACCAGGGCATCGTCGACCAGACCATCGCCTCCAGCCTGATGCACCGCTATGGCACCATCGAAGAACAGGTGCGCGCCATTTTGTTCCTGGCGTCCGACGAGGCCTCATACATCACTGGCACCGTCCTGCCCGTGGGCGGCGGCGACCTGGGCTGAGCGCGGCGCATTGCCTGCCCCTTCACCCAGCAAGCCGAGCAGTTCCGGCCCGAGCCTTGCCGACAGTGCCTGGTTCGCCGGCAGCCAGAGCGCCAAGGCCCGCTCCAGGCACAGCGCCCCGGCCTCGGTCAGCCAGACCGCGCGCCGCCGCCGGTCACTCTCGGCGGTCACGACTTCGACCAGGCCTGCGCCGGCAAGCTGATCCACGTTGCGCGACATGGTGGACTGGTTCAGGCCGGCACGCAGCGCCAGCGCGCCCAGCGTGTCGTCCGGCGCCGACGCGATCAGGCACATCAGCCCGAACTGGGTATTGGACAGGCCGGCAGGCGCCAATGCCAGGTCCAGATCAGCGGTAAAACGCCGAGCCAGCATGCGCGAGAGCCAGCCAAGATCCGACGCGAGCACTTGCGCAGCGTCCGCGCGCAATGTTCTTGGCGCTTGTCTTTGTTTATCCATGCTCCTATTATATGCATATACATTCAATGTATCTGCATATAATTTCCCACAAAAAAGGAGACACATGACGGACTATCGTTTTGGCTTGGCCGACCCGGCAGACATCGCTGGCATGAGCGGCAAGGTGCAGCTCCAGGCAATCATCGACGGCCAGTTGCCGCAAGCGCCGATTTCACAGGTCCTGGACTTCTGGCTGGTCGAAGTCGGTGACGGCTTTGCCGCTTTCGAGGGGGAACCCGCCCAGCACCTGCTCAACCCCATGGGCACCGTCCATGGCGGCTGGGCACTGACGTTGATCGACAGCGTGACCGCTTGCGCCGCCCACTCCCTGCTGCCGCCGGGTGCTGCCTACACTACGGTCGAAACCAAGGGAAACTTCTCCCGGCCAATCAAAACCGACACCGGCCGCGTGCGGGCGGAGGCGAAAGTCGTCAGCCAGGGGCGCCAGATTATTGCCTCGGAAGCTCGGGTGATGGCCAGCGACGGACGCGTGCTGGCGCACGGCACCTCGACCCTCCTCGTTCTGTCCCCAGGACGATAACGTAAGCCTGTACGCGCCTGGCGCCACGCGCCCACCCAGCCAGAAGGCGCACATTTCACCGACAAATCAATGGCTTAGCCATCCGGCATCACGACCGATGCCGGTCCTTCCACGCTCGCTCTCGCGCTGAACCACCCGCGCATCGACATGCCGCCGCCATCCCCGCGGCACCGGATTCCCCTGCGGATTCTGCTGCGATCTCCCGCCATCCGGCCTGCCATGCGGGTTTTCCTCAAACATCCCTCTCAAGTTCCGTGCCCGTCATTCGTTAACCCCTGTAAGACCATCCGCGTAGCTCGGACGACAAGACCTGCTCGGCTCAAAGGGCCAAGCTGAGCGGGTTTCACCCTTTTTTTCGGCCCTTTGCTTGCCGGTCATTCCCTCAAGAATGGCAAGGCATTCCGATACAGGCATCTCATGGCGAATACGCTCACTTCTTCCCAGGCTGACGGCAACACGAGCAAGCGCCGGCGACTGCTGCTAGTACTCGGCGTCGTGCTCGTCGCGGCGCTGGGTGCCGGGGGCATTTTTCTGGGCAACATCCTGAGCAATCGCCAACCGGCCGCGCCTGCCGCACCGGTTGTACCGCCGCCGATTTTTGTGCCGTTGGAAGCATTTACCGTCAATCTGAAGAGCGATGACGGCGACCGCTTCCTGCATACCGGTTTGTCGCTCAAGGTGGCGGAAGCGAAGGACCAGACGCGCATCACCGAATACCTGCCGGAAGTCCGCAGCCGCATCTTGCTGCTGCTGTCGGCCAAGCAGCCGCCCGATCTGGCCACGGTGGACGGCAAGCGCAAGCTGGCCCAGGAAATCCAGAGTGTCATCAGCCAGCCGTTCGCGCCCAACCTGCCCAAGCAGCAGATCCTGGACGTCCTATTTACTTCCTTCGTGGTGCAGTAAGCGCTTTGCCCTGCCCCACCAGCAACTCCGATATGAATTCGTCCTTGTTTTCCTTGCCTGTCTCACAGCGTGCGCGCCAACGCCAGCGCGCGGGCTGACCGGCACATGGTCGCTTTCATTCATCACGGCACTCAAGGGGCAGGACACTAGATGGCCTACGACAAGTTTCTCTCGCAGGACGAGGTAGACGAATTACTGAAAGGCGTGTCAGGCGAGGCCGATACGCCCGAGGTCGCCGCGCCGGTCTCCGAGGATGGCGTGCGCCCGTACAACCTGGCCACGCAAGAGCGCATCGTCCGCGGACGGCTGCACACGCTCGAGATCATCAACGAGCGCTTTGCGCGCCAGATGCGCACACAGCTGTTCAACTTCATCCGCCGCGGCGCCGACATCTCGGTTGGCTCGGTGCGGATCGAAAAATACGGCGATTTCGTGCGCAACCTGCCGGTGCCGACCAACCTGAACCTGGTGCACATGAAGCCGCTGCGCGGCACGGCACTGTTCGTGTTCGACCCCAACCTGGTGTTCCTGGTGGTCGACAACCTGTTTGGCGGCGACGGGCGCTTCCACACCCGCGTGGAAGGCCGCGACTTTACCCAGACCGAGCAGCGCATCATCCGGCGCCTGCTGGACCTTGCGCTCAACAGCTACGGCCAGGCCTGGAATGCCGTGCATCCGATCGAGCTGGAATACGTCCGCTCGGAGATGCACACCAAGTTTGCCAACATCGCCATGCTCAGCGAGGTGGTGGTGACTACCGCTTTCCATATCGAGCTTGGCGCGGTGGGCGGCCAGCTGCACGTCTGCTTCCCGTACTCGATGATCGAGCCGGTGCGCGACCTGCTGATGAACCCGCTGCAGGACGAGGTTGAAGTAGACAAGCGCTGGATCTCCCAGCTGTCGCAGCAGATTCGCGCGGCAGAGGTGGATCTGGTGGCCGAATTTGCCCACGTGGAAAGCACCGTAGCCGAAGTGCTGGCGCTGCGCGTCGGCGACGTACTCCCTATCGAGCTGCCCGAGCAGGTCTTCGGCAAGGTCGATGGCGTACCCGTGCTGCAGGCCGGCTTTGGCACCATGAACGGCCAGTATGCGTTGCGGGTAGAACGGATGATCAATCACAAAGAAATCGATTCCAACAAGGAAACCGACCATGACTGACGGCAAAGACGACAAGCCGGCCGACCCGATGGACGACTGGGCCAGCGCCCTGGCGGAGCAGACCAGCGCCGAGGATATTGCCGCTGCCGCCGCGCCTGCCCAGGCTGTCGCCGCCACGCCAGCCACAGCCACCCCGGCCGCCTCCAAGGTCTTCCAGCCGCTGGAGAAGGAAACGCCAAGCGGCTTTCACAACGATATCGAGATGATTCTCGACATCCCGGTCCAGCTCACGGTGGAGCTTGGTCGCACCAAGGTGCCGATCAAGACGCTGCTGCAACTGGCGCAGGGCTCGGTGGTGGAGCTCGACGGCCTGGCCGGCGAGCCGATGGATGTGCTGGTCAACGGCTACCTGATCGCCCAGGGCGAAGTCGTCGTGGTGAACGATAAGTTCGGCATCCGCCTGACCGACATCATCACGCCGTCCGAACGCATCCGGAAGCTCAACCGATGAAAGCCAGCCTGCGCCGGCCTGCCAACGCCGCGCTTGCCGCCGGCGTGGCCCTGGCGCCTGCGGCGAGCGCGTACGCGCAAGCCAGTGCTGCTGCGGCCAGCCCTGCCGGTACCGGCACGGTCGCCAGCCACGCCGGGGCCGGCACTCATGTCCCGGTCAGCAGCGCAACGGGGCTGGCGCAAGCCGGCCTCGGCCTGTTTGCCGTCATCGCCCTGATCCTGCTGCTGGCCTGGCTGGCGCGCCGCGCCGGCCTGGTCCGGCACGGCCAGGGCGGCCAGATGAAGGTGGTAGGCAGCACCATGCTCGGGCCCCGCCAGCGCCTGGTGATGGTGGAAGTGGGCGACACCTGCCTGGTGCTGGGCGTGAGCGCCGGCGAGATTCGCACGCTCCACACTTTGCCCGCGCAAGCCGCGCACAAGCCGGACCAACCCTCCGGCAGCACGGCGACCCCGGGTTCGGCCGGCAGCTTTGGACACAAGCTGCTGCGCGCCATGCAAGACAACCTGAAGTCATGAATTTCCTGCCCGACGCCTCCCGGCGCACTTTGCAACACCACCTGCAACGCCATCTCCAGTCCGTGCGCGAATGCGCCAGCCAGCCCTCCCGGCTTGCGCTCGCGGCGTTGCTGGTGGGCGCCTGCCTCGCGCTGGTGCTGTTGCCGGCCATGGCCCAGGCGCAGGCACTGCCCGGCCTGACCAGCAAGGCCGGCCCGGGCGGCAGCCAAACCTGGTCGCTGTCGGTGCAGACGCTGGTCCTGCTCACCTCGCTGTCGTTCCTGCCCGCGGCCATGCTGATGATGACGGGCTTCACCCGCATCATCATCGTGCTGGGGCTGCTGCGCAACGCGCTGGGCACGGCCAGCTCCCCGCCCAACCAGGTGCTGGTGGGGCTGTCGCTGTTCCTGACCTTCTTTGTCATGTCGCCGGTGTTCGACCGCATCTACACCGATGCCTACAAGCCGCTGTCCGAGAACAAGCTCAGCCTGGAAGACGCCGCCGCCAAGGCCGCCGCGCCGCTCAAGACCTTCATGCTCAAGCAGACCCGCGAGAAGGACCTGGCGCTGTTTGCCCAGATGGCCAAGGTGCCCGAGATGCAGGGCCCCGAAGACGTACAGATGCGCATCCTGGTGCCTGCCTTTGTCACCAGCGAGCTCAAGACCGCGTTCCAGATCGGCTTTACCGTCTTTATCCCCTTCCTGATCATCGACCTGGTGGTAGCCAGCGTGCTGATGGCGATGGGCATGATGATGGTGCCGCCGGCCACCATCGCGCTGCCATTCAAGCTGATGCTGTTCGTGCTGGTGGACGGTTGGCAATTGCTGCTGGGCTCGCTGGCGCAGAGCTTCCTGAACTGATCACGGGGCGCATGCCCCACCCAAAGCCTTCGCCATGACGCCGGAAACCGTAATGAGCATCGCCACCCAGGCGATGAAGATGACCCTGATGCTGTCCGCGCCGCTGCTGCTGGTGGCGCTGGTGGCCGGCCTGGTGGTGAGCCTGTTCCAGGCCGCCACGCAGATCAATGAAATGACGCTGTCCTTCATCCCCAAGCTGCTGGCCCTGTTCGCCACCATGGTGCTGGCCGGCCCGTGGATGATCAACACCTTCGTCGACTACATGCGCGAAGTGTTCCAGGGCATTCCCGCCCTGGTGCATTGAGTCCGATGCGCCTGGCGTTGCACCCGGCTGCGCTGAGCCACATCTAACGCCGCAACAGCCGCCGTGCTCTCCGTCACCTCCGCCCAGCTCTACGCCTGGATCGCCGCGTTCCTCTGGCCCTTGTTCCGCCTGCTGGCCCTGATCGGCACCGCCCCGCTGTTCGGCGAGTCGACCATCCCGAGGCGCCTCAAGGTTGGCCTGGCGGCGCTGATGGCGGTGATCATCTCGCCCACCATCGATCACCTGCCGCTGGTGCCGGTGTACTCGCTGGAAGGCTTCCTGATCATCCTCAACGAAATAGGCATCGGACTGGCGATGGGCTTCAGCATGCGGCTGGTGTTCTCCGCCGTGCAATTCGCCGGCGAAACCATCGGCCTGCAGATGGGCCTGTCGTTCGCCTCTTTCTACGACCGCTCCTCCGGTGGCCAGACCATGGTGCTGGCGCGCTTTCTCAATGTGGTCGCCATGCTGATGTTCCTGGCCATGGACGGCCACCTGATGCTGCTGGCCACCATCGCCGACAGCTTCGCCAGCCTGCCCATCGCCGCCCAGCCCCTCACCGGCGCCGGCTGGGCAGCGGTGGCCGCCTCCGGCGGCACCGTGTTCTCCTCCGGGCTGCTGCTGGCGCTGCCGCTGATCGCCGCGCTGCTCACGCTCAACCTCGCCATGGGCATCCTGAACCGCGCATCGCCCCAGCTGTCGATCTTCGCGGTCGGCTTCCCGGTCACGCTGGGCGGCGGCATCTTGATGATGATGCTGATCATGCCGCAGATGAGCACCTTCATGGCGCGGCTGATCGAGGGTGGGTTGAGTACGGTGGCGACCGTGTTGGGGCAGTTTGGGCGGTAGTGGCTACAGCCTGGCCGCAGCTATCAAGCCGGCTGTCACGCCGCTTGCACAAGCTGTCGAGCGTCGCATTGACTGTGCCTTGTTCGATGCCGTTGAGAGACTGGCGGGACAGCCCCGCCATATCAGCCAACTGCTGCTGGGTTAGCCCAGGGCAATTCGTTTGCGATGAATGGCCGCGCCAAGAACATGGGCGTGCATCATTCGACCTCCCAGTTGGAGTCTGATGATGTCAATTATGGACGACATGGACGACGCGAGCTTTGGGCCCGGACAGTGAGGGCTACCCCCTCACCCAACCACCACCTTCAAACCCGATATCGACCGGCAGGAACTCGGCAATCACCTCGGCGTTGCTGCGCAGGTGATTGGTCACTTCGTTCACGGTGAAGCTGCCGCCGCCCGCCAGGGCCATTGGCAGCAGGAGCTGGTCGGCCAGGTGCGGGCCGAGCGTCCCCGGCGGCGCCGGTTGCTGCCTTCAGCCTTCATCGCGTCACGTTCGTCGCGTTCAGCCCTTCACGCACACCACCTGCTTGAGCGTGTGGACGATCTCGACGAGGTCGGACTGCGCCGCCATCACCGCGTCGATGTCCTTGTAGGCCATCGGGATCTCGTCAATGACTTCGGCATCCTTGCGGCACTCGACGCCTTGCGTGGCCAGTCGCTGGTCTTCCACCGAAAACTGGCGCTTGGCTTCGGTGCGGCTCATGGTGCGGCCCGCACCGTGGCTGCAGGAGCAAAACGATTCCACATTGCCCTTGCCGCGCACGATGTAGGAGCGCGCGCCCATCGAACCCGGGATGATGCCGAGCTCGCCCGCCTTGGCGCTTACCGCGCCCTTGCGGGTTACCAGCACGTCTTCGCCGAAGTGGCGCTCCTTCTGCACATAGTTGTGATGGCAGTTCACCGCCTCCATCTCCGTGGCAAAGGGCTTGCCGATCACGCCGCGCGCGGCGTCCAGCACGTTGGCCATCATCGTCTCGCGGTTGCGTCGCGCGTACTGCTGCGCCCACTCCACCGCGAACACGTAGTCCTCAAAGTGCTTGCTGCCTTCCACCAGGTAGGCCAGGTCGCGGTCGGGCAGGTTGATGAAGTGACGTCGCATATCCGCCCGCGCCAGCTCGATAAAGGTATTGCCGATGGCATTGCCCACCCCGCGCGAGCCCGAGTGCAGCATGAACCAGACCGACTGGCTCTCATCCAGGCAGACCTCGATAAAGTGGTTGCCACTACCCAGTGTGCCCAGGTGATTGCGGTTGTTGGTGCGCTCCAGCTTCGGGTACTTCCGCGTGATGTGCTCGAAGCCGCCGGCCAGCGCGGCCCAGCTCGCGTCCACCGCGCGCGGCACGTCGCCCCAGGCGCCACTGTCGCGCCCGCTGCGGTTATTGGAGCGGCCGTGCGGCACCGCTTTTTCGATGGCCCTGCGCAACGGGCCAAGGCTATCGGGCAGGTCGCTGGCGACAAGCGTGGTCTTGACGGCCATCATGCCGCACCCGATATCCACGCCGACCGCCGCCGGGATGATGGCGCCGCGGGTGGGGATCACCGAGCCGATGGTGGAACCGATGCCCGGGTGTACGTCCGGCATCACGGCCAGATGCTTGAAGATGAACGGCATCTGGGCGGTGTTGGCGAGTTGCGCGCGAGCGCCGTCATCGACGGGCACGCCATGGGTCCACATCTTGACCGGGTGGCCGGTGCCGGGCTGGAATACGTCGTAATTCTCCTTGCTCATGTCTTCATCTCTCTTCGCCTTGCGGCGGGACTACACTGGCGTTGGCCAGCAAGATACCCTCCTAATTAACCGTGATGTAGTTCCACAGGCATTCGCCCATAAGCTCTCCTTTTAAATCGTAGAACAATGCGGCATCGCCACGACAAGGATTGGCAGGATTTACGCTGCATCCGCAGCGGCCGGAATTGAACCGGCAATCACCAGATGTAATCAGCCCGGCATTCGCCAGTCACCGCCGAACTTCACGGCTTCACAGCTTCACACTTAACAACTTCAATACGACTTCAATACGTCACTGCGTCATAGCCGAGATCTCGCCCACCCAGTGCCCGGCCTGCAACTGCACGGCGGCGAAGGCGGCAACGTGCTGGGCGTGTGCCGCCGGAGCAAGAGCCAGGCCGAGGCCGGGCGCGCGCTGTTTGCCGTATCGCGGCTGGGCAAGAGCAGCCGCAACGACAGGGAGCGGCTGGCCAAGTACCTGGGCAAATGCGGCCTGCCCTTCGTGGCCGCGAGCCAGTCCTAGCTTAGTGCCTCGGCCGCGATCCGCGCGGCGGATGCCAGCACGTCGTTGCGATAGGCCGCGTCCTTGTCGCGTTGCGTGAAATAGATGGCCAGCACGATGGGCGGCTTTCCGGGCGGCCATGCCACGCCAACATCGTTGGCCGTGCCGTAGTCGCCGGAGCCCGTCTTGTCCGCCACCTGCCAGTCCGCCGGCACGCCGGCGCGGATCCGCGTGGTGCCGGTGGTGTTGCCGCGCATCCATGCCACCAGCCTTTCGCGCTCTGCCCCGCCCAGCGCATTGCCCAGCGCGAGCCGTTGCAGGCTGGCTGCCATGGCTGCGGGGGTCGACGTATCGCGCGGGTCGCCAGGTATCGCCGTATTGAGTTCCGTCTCCCAGCGGTCGAGCCGGAACTGGTCGTCGCCGATCGAGCGGGCAAACGCGGTCACGGCGGCGGGGCCGCCGAGCAGTTTCATCAGCAGGTTGGCGGCCGTGTTATCGCTGTACTGAAGGGCGGCCGCGCACAGCTCGGCTACCGTCAGGCCGTCGCCGACGTGCTTCTCGGTGATCGGGGAATACGCGACGAGTTCGGCCTTCGTGTAGGCAATACGCCGTTGCAGCAGTCCGCTTTCAGCCGCGCCGCGCTTCAGGATGGCGGATGCCGCCAGCACCTTGAATGTGCTGCAGAGCGGGAAACGTTCGTTTGCCCGGTGGCTAATCTGCGCGCCGTTGGCCGTGTTCAGCGCCACGACGCCGAGCCACCCTCCGGCAGCGGATTCAAGGGCGGCAAGGCGGTCTTGCGCCGCCGCGCTCCCTTCAGCTCTGCCTACCAGCGAAGTACAGGCGCCAGCGAAGGGGACCGAGGCAGCAGCGAGCAGCAGCGTGCGACGAGCGGGGGAGTGTGTCATCTGTCTTTTCCTAAGATGCCTAAGATGGAGCGGCTACCTGCATCAGAGCGAGCCCAATAGTCCCGGCAACGCCTGCAAGAGCGCATCGCGCGCGCGCAATCCTGCGCTGACCGGCTCCTTCCTTTCATCCTGGACCAGGCGCGCAAAGACTACGTTCCGGCCGTCCTTCGTCGCCCAGCCGACAAACCACCCATACCCGTGGCTCCAGTCCTCGGCGCCATTGGCCAGGCGCGGGGCGCCGGTGCCCGTCTTGCCGTGAACGGCCCATCCGTTTGGCAACTCGCCGAGCGCCATGATCCGGCTCGTCATGTCGTAGGCATGCGCGGTCACGGGCAATTTGCGGTTGACCACCTTTTGCAGGAAGGCGACCTGCTCCAGCGGCGAGATCTTCAACGACGAGCTCAGCCACGCATGCGTCAGCCCATTGTGCTTGCCGGGGTCACCGGAGAAATCGCCGTTGCCGTACTGGAACTCGCTGATGTACCGGCGCAAGCGCGCTTGGCCAAGCTGTTGCGTCACTTGTTGCGAATACCACACCACCGACGTCTTCATCCAGCTCTGCGGATCCGTGGTGACGCGCTTGGCGGGGTTGCTCTCGTGATATGCCTCGCGATACGGCATGGCCGGCGCATGCTCGTCCGCCAGCAGCCCCGAGTCGAAGCCCATCAGGCTGAGCGGGACCTTGAACGTCGATGCGGCGGTCACGCGCTGGTCGCAAGTGCCCTCTTGTTTAAGCACCTTGCCGCTACTGGCATCCGCCAGGACCGTGCACATCACCTCGGCGCGGGCGGTTGAGAAGGACAGCGCCGCGCAGAGCGCGGTGAAGATGGCGATTGGCTTCAAGAT
This sequence comes from Cupriavidus sp. CuC1, assembly GCF_044627735.1. Lineage (NCBI taxonomy): Bacteria > Pseudomonadati > Pseudomonadota > Betaproteobacteria > Burkholderiales > Burkholderiaceae > Cupriavidus > Cupriavidus sp. CuC1. The sequence continues at coordinate 24,851 of NZ_JBIUHC010000115.1, forward strand.
TATCTCCGTGATTTATATGAGCGCGATCGAATTGGCGGGCCGGGCCGGCGCACGAAACGGAGCATAGGAGCGCAGCGGCATGACGCCAAGCCCACTGGCTGTAACCTGCGTAACATGGCATCCTCAGGGCGCGCGCTGATGGCACAATCCCGGCACGTCCGCTTCACCGCCCCATACAACAGTTCCATACAACAGCCCCATACAACAGTCCCGCATGCGCCACCCCGCTCTTGCCATCGAGCTATCCGCCCCCTATCTGGTCAACGGCGAGCCCGCGCGCTACCAGAGCCTGTGGCTGCTCGCCGCCATCTGCGCGGCCGCGCGCAACGGCGGGGCCAGCCTGCCGGCAGTGCACCTGCAAACCCGCTTCCCCGATGCCGCCAATATCCGCATGCTGGTCTCGCGCGCGTTTGCCGACTTCGCGCGCTGGGGCGTGCCGGTGGGCTGGGGGCCGGACCGCGGCCGGGGCATCGCGGGCCTCAACCCGGCGCGCCGCAGCCGCGGGCCGTTCTGGATCGAGCCGGCGGCCTGCAAGCGCGTGCGGTTCACCGTGGATGGCCGCAGCGCTGGCGATGCGGCGTTGGCGCGCTTCGTGGGGCTGGGCGCTGCCGCCGCGAAGCACGGCGCCCGCCAAGCGGATGAGGCACACCCCGCGGTCGACTACGTGATGCGCGACATCAGCTACTGGAGCCACCTCACGCAAGCCATGCGCGGCATGCAGGACGGCGTGGGCGTTGCCGGCGTCGCAGGTGGTGGTGCCAGCAACGGGGTAGCGGATGCCCTGCGCGCCGCGCAGCGCTGCGCCACCGACGATTTCCAGCATGCCTTCGCGCTGCTCAAGGAAAGCCTGGCGTGGCGGCGCGGCGACGACCTCGCGCGCAGCCGCGCCGCGCTCCAGCGCTTTGACCGCATCGTGGGCACCGGCACCGTGGACACGGCCGTGCCCACCTTCGCCGCCATGGCGCGCGTGGTGCGGGCCTGGGAGCGCTATGCGGGCAATCAGATGGAGGCCGCGCAGGCGGAACTGGAAGGCCTTGGCGCCGATCCCGCGCTGCAGCCCGTGGTGCGCTACAACCCGCGCGTTCGCTTCGAGACCCTCAACCTCGGCGCGCTGATCCACAAGACAGTGGCCATACGCGACATGGCAGCGCAGCCGGAGGCGGCGCGGCAAGCGGCAGAAGCAGCCGTGGCAGGCTTCTCCGGCGCCTTGCAGGCAGCCTACGAGGCGGACTCGGTGGATGCCGCGCAGCACGTGGCGGCCAACCTCGGCCTTTGCCTGTGGCTGTTCTGGAACCACGCGCTGATCGATCCCGGGCGCGCATGGCCGGCGGGCCAGGTGCAGCGCCAGGCCGTGCGCTGGCTGGGCTTGTCGGAATGGATCTGCGACCGCTTTGGCGTGGGCGGCGGCTCGGCGTGGAACATCATCTTCCTGCTGCGCATCGCGCGCGGCAACTGCGCGCAGGACGGCGGCGGGGCGCTCAAGGCGTTTCGCGCGCAACACCCGCTGCTGCTGGATGAGGCGGTGGACGCGCTGCGCCCCTTCCATGCACCCTTTGCCCGGGCCAAGGGCTTTATCAGCTGGTCGTCGCTGGCCAGCTTTGCGCTCGACGAGCACGACACCGGCCACGTGCATTACGGCGCCCTGCAGCTCGCCAACCTGCTGCTGGAAGCCAGCTGGTTCCACGCCTTCGAGCACGGCGCCACGCCCACCGCGTTTGCCACGGTGGAGCGCCTGGCCGGGCTGCTCGGCAAGCTGCGCCCGGCGGAGCGCCGCTTCTTCCTAGCGGCCATCACCGCGCTGCCACGCGAGCTGCAACTGGCCGCGACCGAAGCCATCCGCGCCGCGCCGCGCCCTGCCCGCAAGGCCAAGGCAAAGCCGCGTCCGCCAGGCTGACACATAACGTTCATCGTGTCGAAACATCCCATCCGTATATTTCCGCCTCGCTAGCAGGGTTAGCAGGGACAACAGGGAGATATAACAATGGGTAACCACAAAACGAACTGGCAAGCCGGCCCCGCCTTGCGCGTGGGCCTTGGCGCCATCCTGGCCGTCCTGGCCACAGCCGCCGTGCTGCACGGCTGCGGCAGCGACAGCACAGATGCGGCGCCGGTCACGCCGTCCGGCGATGCACCCAGCGCCAGCGCCAACATCCAGGCCGCGTGGGTCGAGATCGGCGACAGCAACCAGGCCATCGCCCGCGTCATCACCAACTATGCGGCGCCGACCTCCGCCGCAGGCAGCGCATTGCCCTCGAACTCCCTTTGCCCGCTGCTGACGGTGGACGGCGTGCAGCAACGCATGGCGCTGCGGATCGGCGCCGGCACGATGGCGCTGCGCACCACCGCCAGCGCCGCGGCCGACTCCAAGGCGTCGGATTTCCCGGTCTCCGTGTGCGAGGCCACGCTGCCGGGCGGCGCCGCCGCTGCCAGCGTGGCGGGCCAGACGCTGCCGCTGCCCAAGGCCCAGCCGCAACGCGTGCTGGTGCTGGCCGACACCGGCTGCCGCCTGAAGAAGGCGGATAACGCCTACCAGCCTTGCAACGATGGCACCGCCTGGCCGTTTGCCGCGCTGGCCACCACCGCCGCCGGCATGAACCCGGACCTGGTGCTGCATATCGGCGACTACCACTACCGCGAAAACCTCTGCCCGCCCGATATCGCCGGCTGCCAGGGCACGCCGTGGGGCTATGGCTGGGATACGTGGCAGGCCGACCTCTTCAAGCCCGCCGCCCCGCTGATGGCCAAGGCACCGTGGGTGCTCGTGCGCGGCAACCATGAAGAATGCGCCCGTGCCGGCCAGGGCTGGTTCCGCTTCCTGGATCCGCGCCCGTACTCGGACGCGCGCTCCTGCAACGACCCCGCCAACGACAGCAACGCCAACTACTCCGAGCCCTATGCGGTTGCGCTGGGCACCGGCTCGCAGGTCATCGTGTTCGACTCGGCCAAGGCGGGCAAGGCCGCCCTGCCCACCACCGACCCGCAGTTCATTGCCTACCAGAAACAGTTCCAGACGGTGGGCTGGCTGGCCGCCAAGCCGGGCATGACCACCACGATGTTCACCAACCACCATCCCATCCTGGCGTTTGCGCCGGTGGCGGGCAGCAACCCGGCGCCGGGCAACCTGGCCCTGCAATCGGTGATGAGCAACGCCAACGCCCAGGCCTACTACCCGCCCGGCGTGCAAGTGGCGCTGCACGGCCACGTGCATGACTTCCAGGCCATCAACTTCGCCTCCAGCCACCCGGCCACCATCGTGTCCGGCAACGGCGGCGACAACCTGGACGTAGCGCTGCCCGATCCGCTGCCGCCCGGCACGATTCCCGCGCCCGGCACCGTCATCGACAAGATCACGCACAGCAGCAGCTTTGGCTTCCTGATGATGGAGCGCAACGCGTCGCCCGCCACCGGATGGACCTTCAAGGCGTACAGCGTGGCCGGCAAGCTGATGGCTACCTGCGTGCAAACCTCCAATACGCTGGCTTGCGACAAGACCGGCTTCCTGGCGCCGTGATCGGGGCCACGCGCGCCGCCATCGCCGCCTTCGCCGCCCTCTGTCTTGCGGCTGGCGTTGGCGGCGCTGCCCTGGCAGCGCCCGCGCCGGGGGTGGCGCTGATGCCCGGCGCCCCGCCCGCGAGCGTGCTCGACACCATCGGCAACGGCACGCCAAAGGTCGCCGCCAAGGTCGACCCTACCGCCACCGTGTTCCGCCCCGATCCGGCGCTGGCCGCGCTGGGCAAGCGCATCTTCTTCGATGCGCGCCTGTCCGAGCCGCGCGGCACGTCCTGCGCCGGCTGCCACGACCCCGCGCGCGCGTTCGCGCCGACGCTATCGCCCGCGTCGCTGGCCGGCCCCCACGTGCCCCAGGGCAGCCGGCCCGGCCGCTTCAGCCTGCGCAACGCGCCCTCGCTGCTGTACGTGCGCTACATCCCGCGCCGGTACTTCTACCAGGACGACGACGCGCCTTACGCCTCGCCCTTCGGCGGCCTGTTCGCCGACGGCCGCGCCGATACGCTTGCCGAACAGGCGCGCGGCCCCTTGCTAGATCCCAACGAGATGAACAACGGCACCCCGGCCAGCCTGCTGCGCAAGGTCAAGGGGACCGAGCTGGCGCCCGCGCTGGCGGCGCGTTTCGGCCCCGCCGTGCAGACCGATCCCGAGCAAATGCTGCTGGCGCTCGGCAAGGCGCTGGAGGCCTACCTGCAGAGCGATGAGATGGCGCCGTTCAGCTCCCGCTTTGACGACTACCTGCGCCGTCGCACGCCGCTAGCCCCGGCCGAGGCTCGCGGCCTGGCCTTGTTCAAGAATCCGGACAAGGGCAACTGCATGACCTGCCATGCGCTCTCGGACACCGCCAGCCGGCCGGAGCGCTCGCTGTTCACGGATTTTGGCTACGATGCGATAGCCGTGCCCCGCAACCGCGCGCTGGCCGCCAACCGCGATCCCAAGCGCTTCGACAATGGCCTGTGCGACACCGCCCGCCGCCTGCGCTGGCCCGAGCCGGAGCAATGGTGCGGCTACATCCGCACGCCCGGCCTGCGCAATGTCGCGGTGCGCCAGAGCTTCATGCACAACGGCGTGTTCACCACGCTGCGCGATGCCGTGGCCTTCTACAACACGCGCTCGACCGATCCGGGCAAGTGGTATCACGGCACCAGGACGTTCGATGACGTGCCGGCGGCGTATCGGGGCAATGTCAATATCAACTCGACGCCGATGAACCGGCGCGCGGGGACCACGCCGGCCATGACCGAGGCCGAGATCGACGATCTCGTGGCGTTCCTGCGCACGCTGACCGATGCGCCCTATGTGGGCCTCATGCCGGCAGCCACGACCGCGAAGCCCTAGCGGGCTGGCTCCGCGCAGACTGCCTCGGCCTCGAACCCGCGAAAGACCCGTTGCGTGGGATCCGGCGCGGGCTCGATCTCGCCGCCGTCCTTGCCCGCCAGCCGCAGCACCTGCCCGGCGCAGCTCTTCGCCGCGGCATTGCGCTGGTAGCGGAATTCGTACTGCCAGCCCGGCAGCGGCACAAAGGAAATCCCCACCGCACACCGGTACGGCAGATCGCCGGGAGCTGCGGCCGCGGCGGCCGCGGTCAGGTAGAGGCGCTGGCCAGCCACCAGCCACCGCTCGCGCGTGCGGCTGGGCGGCTCCGGCGACGTCCCCGCCATGGCCAGGTCGCGCTCCGTGCCCATCGCGGTCAACTGCTTGCCGGTACCGGCAAGCAGGAGCGGCTTGGGCGGCTTCGGGCACTTGGTGGCATCCACCACGTTGAAGGTCGTGTTGTCGTCCGTGTTGGTCACCAGCCGGATGCGGGCGGCGGGCGTGCCGGTCTCGACCCGATAATGGGAAATGCAGCCGGACAGGGCAAGCGCCAGGATGCAGATCGATCCGGGCGGGATGGCGGTTTTGCGGACTTTCGACATGGGGATGCAGGAAAGTTGGCCATCGGCAAAGCATACCTGCTTTGATCATGACGGTTTTCCCCAAGAGGCCAACCGTATGACGCATGGCACAATGGCCACGAACGTGCGCGTTCGGTCTGTCAGGTGGCCAATCAACAAATACCGCCCGCTCAACATGATAAATATCAATCACATCTACGCATTCCTTGAGCTGGTGGAGCAGCGCAACTTCAACGCCGCCGCGGAGAAACTGCACCTGACCCAGTCGGGCCTGTCGCGCAAGATCAGCGCCATCGAGGAATGGGTCAACCAACGGCTGTTCGAGCGCACCACCCGCTTCGTCCGCCCTACCCGCGCCGCCATGGTGCTGGCGCGCCACTGGCGCGAGGCGCTGGTCAGCTATCAGGCGGGGCTTGCGGAGATTGGCGCAACGGACGCCGACCTGGCCGGCTCGCTGTTGATTGGCGTGAGCGCAACCTCCCGGTTTGGCGAGTGGCAGAAGTTCAGCGACCTGTTCTTTCAGACCTTTCCCAGCGTGAATGGCCGCGTCGAGTCGATGCCTTCGCAAGACGTGGTGTTCTATGTGCGCAACGGCGACCTGGACGTCGGCTTTTGCGGCGGCCCGATCGCGGACGACAGCCTGGGCGTCATCCAGGTCGAACAGATCCGCTACCGCGCGCTCCTGCCTGACGACCATCCGCTGGCGCAGCGCGAGGCGCTGGCCATGGCGGACCTGGAGGGGGAGGGGCTGAGCCTGGTGAACGCCAAGACCTGGCCCCGGGTGCGAGAGAACCTGGACGCCTTGCTGGCGCAACGTGGCCTGCTCGAGGCAGTCGCCTACGAGTCCAACTTCATCGACCTGATCCTGCGGGACATCATCGACAACGGCCACATCGGCATCCACCCACTGGCCGAGAACTACCTGCTGCCCCGAGGCGTGACGCTGCGCGAGATCGATGACCTGGCGCTCTGCCTGGAGAATATGTTCGTGTGGCGAAAATCCACCACCTCGCCCCTGGTCCGCAGCATGGTAAGCATGCTGACGCGCTACTGCAGCGGGGCTGCGGCAAAGGCGTGAGGGCCGGCCATTGGCCGGCCCTCACGCGCACTAGCGCCCGACGAAATTCGCCTTGCGCTTCTGGGTGATGCTGCCCATGCCCTCCTTCAGGTCATCGCTTTCCAGCATGAAGGACAACTCCTTCTGCATGCGATAGGCCTCCACCGCAGGGCTGTCCGGCACCACGGCATTGACCAGCCGCCGCAGCCGCGCGATGACCAGCGGCGAGTTGTCCGCCAAGGCCCTCGCATACTCGAGCGCCGCGTTTAGCTGCTCGCCTTCCGGCACCAGCCGGTTAACCAGCCCGACCTCATAGGCGCGCCGCGCCGGCAGTACGCCGCCGAGCAACATCACTTCCATCGCCACCTTGTGCGGAATCCGCGCGGCCAGTCCCGCGATCATGCCCATCGATACGCCCAGCTTGGCTTCCGGATACATGAAGCGGGTCGTCTCCGTGGCCACGCAGAGATCGCACATCTGGACCAGCGTCATGGCCGCGCCCAGGCACCAGCCGTTGACGGCCGCCACCAGGGGCTTGCCCGACGGCGCACCCGCGCCGGGGATGCTACGCGCGATATCCTTGGGGAAGCCATGGAGATCGGCGCCCATCGTAAAGTTCTCGCCGTTGGCGCAAATTGACGCCGGCCAGCGCACTGCCCGCGTTGAGCTGGCACAGCGAGTCGTGCAGCCTCTGCACGACCTCATCGCTGAACAGGTTCTTGCCTGGACGGTTCAGCGTGATCGCGACCCGATCCCGCTCCTCATACAACACGACCTGATCTGCTAGCCGTTAACAAAAAGTGTTGAAAGCTCAAACGGGGCCGGTTTTGAACCGGCCCCGTTTGTTTTGTGGGGGACG
>NZ_JBIUHC010000116.1:0-32143 GCF_044627735.1 Cupriavidus sp. CuC1
CATAGCGGCCTCGACTCATCCCGCCATGATATCCGAGGCGATTATTTATTCAAGCTATTTCCGGGATGTTGTACTAGCATAGCCGGGTCGGCTGCTTTGGAGTGGAGAATCGGCGGTGCACGGACATTGATCGATTAGATAGGTCCGGTGTTCGCCGCAAACAACGAGTGGCGCGAGGTTCCAATCCAACTTGCCGTAACCTCGCTCAGCGACGCAATGAGGACAAATTCGGCTGGGCGTGAGCGTGATATGCCGTCTTTTCAGCAGTTGTTGACCAATCGCAACAGTCTTCGAGTCGAGTCCCGTTGGGAAGATTTGCGCCAATGAGATGGTGCCCCCGCAGAGGCTAGCGCTGAGTTGCTGATGGTCGTTGGCCCACAGAGGCTTCCGGTATGGCACACCGAGCGCGCCGAATATCTCCGACACAGACCGCAGCGCATTGCGCTCTACGACGCGGTACATAAAGCTTTCGAAATTTTCCCAGGGATGAGGCTCAACAAGGATCGGCAGTTTGATGTCCGACATGGTCATTCGCTCTCTCGTATGCTGCGCCTGCGATTCTCTCTCGCCGCCCTTACGGCTCTCTTGCTGATGGATAGAGGAAAGCATTCAATGATCTCGCTCGTTGACGATGATTCTCTTTCGCCCGGCGTCGTCGCCGGGCGTTCCCCGAAAGGTTAGGCCTTATAGTTTTTCGAAGTTTTCGAAATTTTCGAAGGGCTCGTGCAAGCCGATCAACGGTCTGAAGTCGAACTTCTCAAAAAAGGGATTACGCTCCAGAGGGCCGCCGGCCCAGACTTCGTCGCGGAATGCTGTCGCAAGAAGGTTCTGATCGATACCTTCCGCACGATCGCTTTGAACTAACCACACCGCGCGATCCAGTATTTTGATCAGGTAGTCCATCAGACCAAAACTGGCGTGATGAAAGCGTTGCAGCATGGTGTCGGAAGTGAATTCGATCGTAGGCACTGGCAAGATGCTGCGAACGCTCTTGAGCAGAGTTGCGAACTGCTGCTGGCGTTCGCGATTCACGCAGTTATAGCGGTCCAAATCCACGCTGGCAGAAAAGACGGCGCCGCAGTTGTTCGTTCGCCCAAAGCAATCGCTGTGTACGCCTCAGCCCAACCAGAACGATAGTGATTTCGGTCTCGTTCATCAGACTCTTAATCCAATCCGCCGCCTCGTAGGTATTGGTACGGCTATAGTCAACGAGGTGTTGAGCCTCATCCAGAATTATGATCTCCGTTTGCAGGTTCCTGAGTAGCGTGACAATCCGCGTGAATTTCGTTTCAGCGGAGTGACTGCGCGACGAGGCAAAAGGGTCGTCGAGCGCCGTGAGCATCGCAGTTGCCAGGTTCTTTTTGGATGGAGAGGATGGGATTTCCACGCGAAGCGCACGGAGCACCTTTCCGGGAACGTTGGGGGTGGGAAACACCGAGCTCAGGTATTGCCGCACTGTTGTGGTCTTGCCCGAGCCGCTCAACCCTTGCAGCATAAGGCCCTTGCTGGTTTTTGAGCGGAGCGTGTCCTGATGAACTTCGTTCAAACGCTCGAATACGCGGCGAGCCTGCGGCGTATCGATGAACTGACGACGAAGCGAAAAGTTGGCAATGTTTTTCATGTTTGGTCTCCAAGGCAAGTATCAAAAGCGCCGCGGTCGGATATCCAGAATCGGCGTACTGTCATCGAACTCAAAAATCGGAGGCGTCTCCGTCTGAGCTGGAGGTTTGTTGAACAGCGCGGTTTCTCGCTCTTGCCCTTCTCTGTCGAGCTTCGTCTGAGCCGCGTAACGCCGTTTGCGCAACTTGTTGGACCTCTTCGCGTCATCCACATCTTCCATAATCTGGCGATATGCTTCAAAGATAGCTTCTGCGTCATTCGAATTGCCGTTGGCATCTCTAACACGGATGCGAGCCGCCCGGTAGATATCACGGCTCATGCCGGCCATTTTCTTTTCCTTATTCGGTACTTGAAGAAACAGATTTCGGATAGGATCACGCACCCAAATGTGGCCGAGGTCATCACGGAAGCGCACGTCAACCCGAGCTTCTTGTCCGACGCGTGAACGCAGCTCAGCAAGAGCATCGGAGTGATATTGCTGAGAATCCAGCTCAATACCGTAGTGATGAAGACGCACGTTTGCACGATGAGCTAGGATACATTCCAACGCATCGAGATCGATTGGCAGACGCGGGCTGCGTTTGATTTCTCCCTCTTCCCAAGCCTTGGCAGGAGTGCGGCCGTTGAGGCTACGATGTGGACGCTGGTGGTATCGATCGACAATCCATTTTGTGACGGCAGCCTCGAGTTCCGTCAGAGTTAGACACGCTTGTTTTTCAGAGGGATAGTCGCCTCGTTCACGGGTATTTGAGAATGTGGTTCCGGGAAGACGATGAATCAAGTCCATTGCCATGGTACGAAAGAAGCGTTCGATTCCGCCTTTCATTTCGGGTCCGCGTGAGCGAGGGAATAGGACTTCGATTCCGAGCTCGTTGAATGCCAGGATCAATCCCCATGCGTGAAATTCCGCAGCGTTGTCCGGAAACAAATATCGAGGCAGACCATGCGCGCGCCATTCGTTCACGATGATTGGAAAGCGCGCAAGCCACGCTTGCTTCGGCCTGATAGCACGCTCGATGGTTCTGAGTACACTTTCCGTATTCGGCGCAGACAGATGAATCAGGAATGCCATGACCATTCGGCTGTGACGATCGAGAATTACCGTTATGTATGGGCGACCGATCACCTCGCCGGTTTCCGGATCAACCAGCAACACATCCATCAAAGTGTGGTCGATTTCCCACCGATCGAGAATCTTGTCGACGCCGAGTTGGCCAATCGCATCACGGTGCTTCTTGTCCGCCGCATGCTTACCCAGGCGTTTGCAGTCAATCTGATACCTGTCTAGGCGATCGATGTATCGTCTGACCGTCATTTCCGAGGGCAATGTCAGTTCCTGCGATGGCAAGCGCTCTTTGTTTATGTTTTTCACGCGCCATCGGAAGGCCTCGTAGACCTGCGCAATCGTAGGCCGCTCAGGCTTCATGTATGACTCTTCGAGCGTCGTTTGCAGTAGCGTTTCCAGCTCTCCCCGAATGACGGCCGCCCGGCCTTTTCTGCAGTGTTGTGGCACCAATCGGACGACACATTTGACGAGTCCGTAGAGGCCCGCCCAACGTCGTATAGTTGGGGGAGAGGGCGGCTGCTTGGAATCGTTGATCGCAGCAGCGACCGACGCGATGCGATTGGGCAACTCACGGTTGGGCGGGAGCTTGGACGTGTCCGGCCCGCAGAGTGCATCGAGATAGACGCGACGACGCAACGCCGCTTCAGCATGAGCCTTTGGGAAGCATGTCAGGTCCGGCGGCGCATTCCTTACCAACGGGACACTTTCGATATGGGGCTGATCAGGGTCGAGAATCAGCTCCTTCTTTTCGTAAGCACGATAGAACTCGCTTTCGGTGAGTATCACCGGCTCGCCGAAGTCGTCTTTAAATGCTAATCGCCGGTCCATCAGTCTGTTCACAAGGACCAATCGCCGGCCATTGAAGAGTACACTGAGGTGCCCTCTAAGCGAAAAAGTCTGCATGACGATGCCCTCCTTCTAGGTAAATACTCACATCCGGTGCGACCACCTGCTCAAGATCGATGCCAACGACACCTAGCCCCAACAGACGCCAGGAATCGTCCCGGCCGAACAGGCAATACAAGTCGGCCAATGTTTTCGGTTGGGTGCGCAGTAGTTCGTGGCGGGCGCGCTCGGATTCGACCGGCGTGAGCATCTCGCGGCGGTGATACATCAGTTCCAAGACGTTCTCAGCGCGCGGCTCTGTGTCGAGCCATTCGTCAGTCACGACATGGAATCGCCGACCAGTGCTGGCAAAGTGGGTCTTTGCCCCAGACATGCGTTGAGCGACACGCCGCACTTTCGACCGCGCGGCACGCTTAACTTCAAACCATCCCTCTGTACCGTCCGTAAACCAGACACGTACGTCTGGCGTGTACCGTTCCACTCGGCCCTCAACGGGGATCACCTCCCGCGAAGGTTGGACTTCGTAGCAACGCACCAATGGGGATAGCTCACATAGTCGAATGAACTTCCCTTCCATCATTGATTCGCACGGCGTTGGATGCCCATTTTTCAAAGACGGGATATACGTCCTGAAGTGGTTCGAGCGCCGTGTAATGACTTTACGTACAGGCATGTGAATCTCCGTGTTCACCGGCCCCGAAGGGAATACGACTCCCTCGACAACCGGTCGATTCTCCGAACTTCTCGAGAAGGCAAGCAGCAGCCGACCCTCGGGGAGGCCCGATGATGCAAATCAATAGGGGAGAAACATTGACGCACGCCTGTCTGACACGGATACTGTGGCTTCCATTCAGCAGTACCGTCTCAGCAGAACGCGATCTCCGCCTCCGTGCTCAGGTCGCTTTTTACATTGGGAACCTCCTTTCTTGTTGTCGCCCTGGCCAAGCCCGGGCGCCGTTTTCTGCTTACAGCTTTTGGTTCGCATAGAAATTGTTCGGTTTGCTTCAGACCTCCTTGAGTCGCTTCGCAGCGTCAGTGGTCAACGCGAACGGCCCTTTTCATCCTCGCGCCTCGATCACTTTCACCGGCAGGCCACCAGGACATGCAGCCCGGGCGAAAATCAGACTGGGGCTAGATCCCTTAGCGCGCTGTCGGCCGGTACCACAGAGGGCGATAAACACCAACCGGTGTTCGCGCAAAGGCATTTGCGATGCCGGCCATCCGGCTGTTCTTTTGGTTTCAAAATTGGCTTCTCAGGGTCCCTCCGGATATCAAGACAAGATCGGAACAAGGCTTGAGCACGGCAATGAGCCCACTCAAGTCGAGGCGGGCAGATACGTACGCATGCCCCATGAAGCATTTTTCGGACGCAGAGGTGCACCTCCAAACCACCAAAAATGGTCCGAAATTGAGGTCGTAGGGACGTGCGAGGCCTGCGGCCTGACCGAAAACGGTAAAGCCGAAGGCACCCAGTCACGGGAAAAAGAGGGAAGGGGGCTTGACGCTTTAGGTGGGACGATAGAGACTTGAGTTACCAGGCTCGGATCTCTACCAGGGGGCCCGACCAAAAGCGCTGCAGACCCTCGGTCTGTGGCGCTTTTTCCTTACATAGGTCCTCCTTGCTGGCTCGCCAGAGATAGCATTGATACTTGCGTCCGCAGCTGCCGAAGCCCTTTCAGAACGTCTGCGAGGATGGCCGTCTCGGGGTTCCCGAGATGCGGTAAGTCTTCGATCAAAGCTCGCACCAACTCATGCTTCGCCGGTGAAAGCTCTTCGGGCAATCTCAGCATACGTTGGGACAACTCTGCCGCAGTAACCAGCCCGCATCGACCGTCATCATCCAACTGCAGCGCGACTGCCAATGCGCCGAGAAGCTGCCGACCATCTGGTCTCTTCCTTCCTGTCTCGATCGCGTTGATGTAAGTCGCATTGATACCAACGCGCCTGGCCAACTCGGCTTGCGTAAGGTTGCGGTCCGTCCGATGTTGCCGAATAAAGTCACCGAGCGCAGTCATGGCAAGACAGCCTTTGGGGGTCTATACATCGCATAACTTTATCTCCAAAGAGGACTCCACACAAGCGGAGAATTTCAATTTATTCAATTAAATCAATTAGTTACCATACAGATAGAATTTTATATTTCTTTTTCATACGAACTGGAAGGCTTTCCAAAATCCTATGAGCGCAGCCCGTCGAAAATTTGGAAAATTGCCATCGCAGTACTAAAATCCAGGCAAAGCAGAACGCAATTTTTGCTGGGCTCCTCAAACTGAAGTGAGTCGAACGCTAGCTCCACCACCAGCCGCATAGGTATCGCCAGGCGCACGTACCCTATCATCCTCCCGCATGTGCGCTAGCACCTCCGTGATACTCGAGCCACGTTCCTTCGCCCCAGACACGAGTGCTTCACCTGCCGCCAAGTCGACGAGATAGCCAGATATCGTTCACGAATCGGTGGCTGCTAAAACGATTACCTCACGACCATGAAGAATTCTGCGGTAAGTCTTGCATCTGCCGTTGTTGGTTCCGGCTATGCACGGGTAGGTCATCGTCGCTACGGTGGCGCGCGGCTTTGGCGTTAGCACCCTCGGAGCGCGACGTCGGCATCACCGGATTGGCACGCTGATCACGCAGCGTTGCCAGGTACTCATCGTCGTGGAGCAGTGGCTTGAGCGCTTCGCGCCGATGCCACTCGACGTAGTAGGCGAGCATGCATAGAAACACGTGTGCGCGACTCGCTGAAGTGATAGATCGGACGCACGTGCAGATCGACGATCTTCATCGAGCGGAAGGCCCGCTCGACCTGCGCCAGGCTCTTGTAGGCAGGACCGTCTGGGTGTCGGAGAGCCGTTCACTCGGCACGTTGGTCCGCAGTACGTAGAGTCCATCGAGAGCGGTCTCGCCATCGATCTGCTATTGCTTGCGGATGAACGTAAGACTCGTCTCGGCGATGTCGAGTGCAAAGTGCTTGGCCACCGCAGCACTGCCGGCCGGGTGCAAGCGAGCACAATGCATTGCCTGTGCTTTTACTGATCCGGTGCGTCTTCAGGATTCTGGCTGCTGTTCCAGCCCATAACCTGTTCGGCCCGAACTTGAATCGCTCGGGCCAAATCCAAATCCGCAACGGCTGGCCACATAGTGCCTTGAAGTGAGCCGTAGGTCTTTCGAGTCCAACCCATCGTCGCTTTCATCCATGCGAAGTGATTGCTTCGCAGCCACGATGCCGAACCGGCGGTTCGTGCATCCGAAAGCGCCTTTCGCATTGCGCTTGCCAATTTCTTTCTTGCTTCTCGAACCTCTGTGCGTGCATGCTGGTTCATCTCCCGCTGTGTCAATGGGAGATTCTGGTAGGCGGTGGCCCACAGCACCGCATCGACTCCCGCGACCCAACGTTCTACCGCACCCAGCAAACTGCTGCACTCATTGGCATTCACTGCGATAGATGGCGCTGCCTCATGAGCAAATATGTGGCGTAGTCGGAATGCCTCTGCGAGATCAGTCAGCAGGCGGTCAATGTCGGTGATAACCTTGGCTGGCGTCTCCAACTCATTGCGGCGGTCATAAGGGTCGATTGCTTCCGCCAGCGACTGCTTCATATCGCATGCTAGCAATGCGCTCAGCCACGAGATCAAATCTGTCACCGAGTTGCAGGGTGCGCTATACGCAACCAATTCTCCAAAAGTGGCTGTTTTTCCGCTCAGCCAAGTGAGCGCGTCCTTCATTGAGATTTTTTCGGTAACGTTCTCGGCGGCGCGCGCCTGGTATTCGTCGCCGGAGTCAACGATGGATACAATGGTTCCTCGGTGGAACGTTTGCAGTGCGGCGATGGAGGCGACAACCACATGCCGATGCAATTCGTCCCCGACGGGCGTGTCGATCAGCTTCTTTAACTCGAAGAGGCGCTGATGGACGTCGTAGGACATCGTGTCCCACCGCTTTAGGAGGAGCCTTGAGCGGACTTCTTCGATTTCATGGTGGGTGTTGCCGAGCTTACGAGTTGCCATGTCGCATTCATGATGGAAAGCGCGGCGTGTAGCTTAGCGCTTGAGTTGCCTTACGTGCTATGAATCTGCTGTGCGGCTTGCTGTTCTGCCCCCTAAAAACCTAGGCAACGCAGACGTCCCCTCCGGATCGGACACGGATTACGGGAGCTGCATAGCTTCCTGAACCAAGCAAAAATCCTGCAAAATCGTCTCTAATCGGCTAAGATCAACCGAATGTGTATACTTACAGGATTCCTGTCATGACCGACCGCTGGCTCAGCGTTGAAGAGATCACCGAGCACCTAGGCGTCAGCAAGGACACAGTTTACGCGTGGATTGCAAAGCGAAACATGCCCGCGCATAGAGTCGGACGGCTATGGAAGTTTCAGAAGGCCGAGGTAGATACCTGGGTCAAGGCTGGCGGGGCCAGCGATGATGCGCAGCAGGCTGACAATGACGCCTGAGCGCTACCGTTTGTCATTCACGACTGGTGGCTTGTTTCTGCAGGAGGCTCCGCTGGTTGCCGAACGCTATCTGGCGCGGCGCGACTGGCGGCAAACCCGCGAGCAAGTGCGTGCCGACAACCTGTTGCAGGTGCGCACTGCTGCGGCGGCCACACGCATCAGTAAAGAGCTCATTGCGCGGCTGGAATCGTTAGACACTGAGGAGCTGGAGTATCTGGTTGATAGCAGCTTGCGTGAGAGGGGCTATCTGCTGTGGTCAGCCGTGTGCCGCCGCTACGCGTTTGTTCGCGATTTTGCACGTGAAGTGCTCCGCGAGCATTATTTACTCCTGCGGCGCCAACTCACCATCGGCGACTACGAGGCCTTCTACAATGCCAAGGCCTTGTGGCATGCTGAACTCGATGAATTGGCCGCCTCTACCCAACGCAAGCTGCGGCAAAATTTGTTCCGCATGCTGCGTGAGGCCGACCTGGTATCAGCCCAACTTCAGATCCAGCCCGCCTTACTCACGCCGGCACTGGCTCATCTCCTGGCTCGCCACGGCCCAGAACAGCTGCTGGTGTACCCAGCGACCGACCATGACATTCAAAGGTGGCTGCAATGAGCCCAAAAATCAGTCAGCAGCCGCTAGCCGCCCGTTTCGATCATCTGCTGAGCGTCATCAGCAGCCAACGCTTTCTAGAAATGAAGGGGCTGAACAACGACCTGCCGTTCTATATCTGTGAATTCAAGGCGGTCGAGACCTTCGAGATGCAGCGCCTGCAACGGCAACTGATCAACAAGCTGGCTAACCTGCGCATCGACTGCCTGCAGGGGCGTGGCGTCAAGGTGTTGGAGATCAGCCTGTATGACCTTACCATCGAGTTGCTCAAGGCCCGTGAAGGCAGCAGCGAAGGTAGCAGTCTGTGGAATGAAATATTAGCCGCAGAGGCCGATGTAGAAAAAGACGGCTTGCTGGAGCTACTGCAGAACGTACTGGACATCAAGGAACACCTGATACCCGCAATTGGGGAGTGCCTGGCCCAGGAAGACTATGACGTGCTTTTCCTGTCCGGCATCGGCGAGGTCTTCCCATACATCCGCTCGCACAACGTGCTGAACAACCTGCAGAGCACGGCCAAGGACAAGCCCACGGTAATGTTCTTCCCTGGCGAATATCGCCATTCGCTAGAGCAAGGGGCATCGCTGGAGCTATTCGGTTTGTTGCACGACGACAAGTACTACCGCGCATTCAATATTTTCGAGATCCAAGCATAAGGAAGCAGTAGATGGAACTCAATGGTATTTTTTTAAACCCTGTCAGCCGTCCCATTGATGGGGTGATCAAAGCCGACGACGAAGCCAGTCTGTACAGCGAGCTAAGCGAATACGTCCTCACTGACGAGGTTGCCAAGCGCCTGGAGCATTTCCTCGATGCCTACTCCGACTACCACGGCGCCAACGGAGCCTGGGTATCCGGCTTCTTCGGGTCGGGTAAGTCGCACCTACTGAAAATGCTTGCGCTATTGCTGGAGAATCGCCAGGTCGATGGCAGCACAGCCTTGGATATCTTCCTGCCAAAGATCCGTGAGGATGACGAACTGCTGCGTGCTCAGCTAAAAAAGGCTGTAGCCATCCCATCGAAGAGCATTCTATTCAACATCGACCAGAAGGCCGACATCATTAGCAAGAGCCAAATTGACGCCTTGCTCTCGGTGTTCGTCAAGGTCTTCAACGAGATGTGTGGTTACTTCGGCAAACAGGGCTATATTGCCCAGTTCGAACGTGACCTGGACAGTCGCGAGCAGTTTGTTTCCTTTAAGGATGCCTACCAGAACATCGCCAAGAAGCCTTGGGAGCGCGGTCGCGAGCAAGCGCTGCTGGAGTCCGGCAACATCGCCAGGGCCTACGCCCAGATTACCGGCGACGAACCGGCACTGGCCAAGGGCATCCTCGATAAGTACCGCAATCAGTACAATGTTTCCATCGAAGACTTTGGCAACAATGTTAAGGCTTGGCTGGACAAGCGTCCGGCTAATTTCCGCCTTAACTTCTTCGTCGATGAGGTTGGCCAGTATATCGACAACAACACGAAGTTGATGACCAATCTGCAGACCGTCGCCGAAAGCCTTGCCACCAAATGTCAGGGGCGGGCTTGGATCATCGTCACCGCGCAAGAAGACATGAGTTCGGTGCTCGGCGATATGGGTGCAAAGCAGAGCAATGACTTCACTAAGATCCAAGCTCGCTTTGCCAATCGCCTCAAGCTCACCAGTGCTGATGTGGCCGAGGTGATCCAGAAGCGGCTGCTGACCAAAAACGAGGTAGGCACCGAACTACTGAAAACTGTGTTCGACCAGCAGATCAATAATTTCAAGACTCTATTTGAGTTTGCCGACGGTGGCCAAAGCTACCAAAACTTCCGAGATCTAGAGCATTTCTCCTACTGTTACCCCTTCGTGCCCTACCAGTTCCCGCTATTCCAGTCAGCCATTCGCGGCATCTCTTTGCACAATGGCTTCGAGGGCAAGGCCAACTCAGTCGGCGAACGCTCCATGCTCGGCGTGTTCCGCGAAGTGGCCATGGCCATCGATAACGAACCGGTTGGGCAACTGGCAACCTTCGACCGAATGTTTGAGGGCATCCGGGGCGCGCTCAAGAGCGCCATCCAGAGCGCGGTCAACAATGCCGAGCGCCACCTGGGCGATCCCTACGCCGTGCGTGTGCTCAAGGCATTGTTCCTCGTCAAGTACGTCAAGGAATTCAAAGCCACCCTGCGCAACCTCAGCGTGCTGATGCTGGAGCGTTTCGGCGAAGATGTACCGACTCAGCGGAAGAAGCTGGAGGCGGCGCTGAACCTGCTGGAACAGCAGACCTATATCCAGCGCAATGGCGATCTCTACGAATACCTGACCGACGAGGAAAAGGATATCGAGGAAGAGATCAAGAGCACTGAGGTAGAGTCCGCCGACGTAGTCAAGGAGCTGGAAATTCTTCTGTTCGACGGTGTGATCAAGCAGCGCAAGATCCGCTACGAGAACGGACAGGACTACGCCTACACCCGCAAGATGGATGACCGCTCATTTAGCCGCGAGGTTGAACTGGCCATCCATATCGTTACGCCGCTAAGCGATAACTTCGAAAACCTCACGGTGCAGCGCATGCAGAGTATGGGCCGCGACGAACTGCGGGTGGTACTCCCTGCAGATGCGCGTTTCATGCAAGACCTCGTCATGCTCAAGCGCACCGAGAAGTACATCCGCCAGAACAGCAACACCCAGCAGGAAACAGTCAAACGCATTCTTGATGCCAAGGGCTTCCAGAACACAGAACGACTCGCTGAGCTGCAGGAGCGAGCCAAGCAACTGCTGGGACAAACCCAACTCATAATCAACGCTGCCGATGTGGAGGTAACCAGCAACGATGGGCAGACGCGCATCCTCAAGGGCTTCTACCAGCTGATCGAAACAACCTATCCGAACCTGCGGATGCTGCGTGAAGTGCTCTACAGCGAAAACGACATCGGCAAACATCTGCGCCAAGCCCAGGACAGCCTGCTCCGCAACGACGTCACCAGCCTAACCGAACCGGAGCAGGAGTTGCTGGCCTTTATCCAGAGCAATGCCCGTGCCGGGGTGCGCACAACGCTCAAGAGCCTGCTGGAGCGCTTCGAGCGCAAAAATTACGGCTGGTATTACGCCGCGATCCTCTGCAACCTGGCGCTGCTCTGCGCGCGCGGCAAGGTGGAAGTACGCCAGGACAGCAACTCGCTGGAAGGCGACAACCTGGAGCGCAGTCTGCGCAACACCGGTTCCCACGCCACCCTGGTGTTGGAACCGCAAATAGAATTCAGTGCCTCTCAGGTGCGCAACCTCAAGGAGTTCTTCACCGACTTCTTCGACCGTCCAGCCAGCAGCAATGAGGCCCGCTCCCTCGCCCACGAAACCATCGACGCCATCAAGGAGCTGGAGATCGAGTTGGCTGACCTCCACGGGCAGAAGGCGCGATACCCCTTCCTCGGCGTACTGGACGGCGTGCTGGCTACCCTCAAGGAAATCGCCAACAGGAATGCCGCCTGGTTTCTTACCGACCTGTCCCGTGCCGATGAGGCGCTGCTCGATACCAAGGAGCAGATCATCGACCCGCTGCGGCGCTTTATGGGCGGCCCGCAAAGGGCAATCTACGATCAGGCCCGTCAACTGGTGCAGGAGGAGGAGGACAACTTCGCCTATGTCTCTGGGACCGAGATCGCCGACATCAAGTCGCTGTTAGCCGACAACAAGCCCTGGCAGGGTAACCGCTTGCAACAGGCCAAGCCGGCGCTGGAAGCATTGCAGCAGGCCATTGCCAAGCAGCTGGCTAGTGAGAAGGACAGCGCCGCTCAACGGCTGGCCGAGCTGGAGCAGCACCTGCTAGCCACCGATGAATACACGTGCCTGAGTAGCGAGAAGGCAACACCGTTGCTTCAGGCTTTTGCCGATGCACGTCCGACGCTGCAAGGGCAAAAGCGCATTGCCATGATTCGCGACCTGCTGCGTCGCTTCGAGGAAGAGCGCTACCCGCAACTGCTGCAGCAGCTGGACCAACTCGCCCGCCCTCGGCCGGCACCTCAGCCGGTTGCAGATCTGATAGTGCCGCAGCCACTAATAAGTTCGACGCCGGCGGGAGAGGCAGCGGCCACGCAAGGCGCCTCCTCCGGCGCGGTAGTTGAGCCGCGCCTGGTGCCGGCGCGCACCATCAAGGTGGGCTACGCCAAGCCCTGGCTGACAAGCGAAGCCGAGCTGGACGACTACCTGCAGAAGCAGCGTGAGGCCTGGCTCAAGGAAATTCAGGCGGGTAACCGCGTACAGATTTGAGACGAATCAGAGTGCACGAACAGTTTCGTGGCTCCACGAAAATGTTCGCCCTGTGCAAGATAAAAGTAGAGTCGATGGAAACCACCAAGCTCAAGAAATTCGCCCAGCACGCCCGCCGCCTGCTGTTGGAGCAGGTAGGCGCCAAGCTGGCCCTGGTGCTGGACGCCAGCAGCGCCGCCCGCCGCGAGAACCCGCAGGCCGTCACGCAGTTGGAAAAGCAGCTTGCCGAAACCGGCCACGAGCAGCTGATCGACAAGGTGGCTTACACCTGGTTCAACCGCCTTTGCGCGCTGCGCTTTATGGACGTGAACGGCTATACACGTATCCGTGTGGTGTCGCCGGCCGACGAAGGCCAATTCCAGCCGGAAATCCTCGCCGAGGCCAAGATGGGCCATCTCGATGAAGACCGTGTGCCCAAGCGCAGCCGACAGCAGATCGCTGCCTTGCTCGGCGGCACAGCTCCCAGCCACGACCCGCAGCAGGAGGCCTACCGCCTTTTGCTGGTGGCCGAGTGCAACAGCTTCCATCGCGCTATGCCCTATCTGTTCGAGCACATTGCCGATTACACCGAGCTGCTGATGCCAGATGACCTGCTGTCGGGCAATTCCATTCTGGCCTATACCCGCGAGGCGATGACACCAGATGCCTGTCAGGATGTCGAGGTGATCGGCTGGCTCTACCAATTTTACATCTCGGAGAAGAAGGATCAGGTCTTCGAAGGGCTGAAGAAGAATAACAAGATCACTCCGGAGAACATTCCGGCCGCCACCCAGTTGTTCACCCCGCACTGGATCGTGCGCTATCTGGTGGAGAACTCCCTAGGGCGGCTATGGATGCTTAACCATCCTGATTCATCACTGGCCGGTCGGATGGAGTACTACATCAAGCCGGAGACCCCGGAAATCGACTTTCTCAAGATCGCCAAGCCAGAAGACATCAAGGTTTGCGACCCGGCTTGCGGTTCCGGTCACATGCTCACCTACGCCTTCGACCTACTGTACGGCATCTATGAGGAAGTAGGCACCGACCCCAGCGAGATTCCGGAAAAGATCCTCACCCACAACCTGTACGGCATCGAGTTGGACGAACGTGCAGGCGAACTGGCCGCCTTTGCACTGACCATGAAGGCCCGCGCCAAACAGCGGCGATTCTTCAGCAAGGGCATCGAGCCAAATATCTGTGTGTTGGAAAAGGTGGTGTTCAGCCCCGACGAGTTGAGCGAGTACATCGCCGTGGGCGGCGACCTGTTCACCCTGGACTTGCGCGAAACCGTCAAGCAGTTCGAAGAAGCGGACAACTTCGGTTCGCTGATCCGGCCCAAACTCACCCACGTGCAGGATGTGCTACCGTTGCTGGAAACCAAGGATCTAAGCGGTAATCTGTTTCTGAAAGATACTCATGACAAAGTTCTAAAGGTCTTGCAGCAGGCTGACTACCTGAGCCCGAAATATCAGGTAGTGGTGGCCAACCCGCCCTATATGAATGCAAAAGGCATGAATCCGCGCCTCAAGACATGGGCAAGCCAGGAATATCCGATCAGCAAGTCGGATCTTATGACGATGTTTATGGAGCGAGCAACGGAGTTAACAACTGATAATTCATATTGGGGAATAATTAATATACCTACCTGGATGTTTTTGGACTCATTCAGAGCTCTACGCAGAAACCTTATTAAAAAGCAATCAATCGAGAGCCTTTTGCACCTCGGACGAGGTGTTTTTGGATCAGATTTTGGGACTGTCGCTGTTACATTCAAAAATTCCGCGCCAAATAGGGCAAAGAAAGCCATATTTCGACGTCTTTTTGAACAGCACGTCGACGTTAGATCAAACGAAGAGATCGAAAGGCTTTTTCACCAGCGTAATTACAATCGATCTGCGCTACATCAGTCACAATTCGAAGAAATTCCAGGTGAGCCATTTGCGTACTGGGCGACCGAAAAAATCTTCTATGCTTTTCGGTCAAACACGCCTGTGGGGGAAAAGGCTCAAGCCTTTCGCGGCATATCCACTGGCGATAATGAACGATTCTCGCGTTATTGGCATGAAGTTAGCAAAGCGGATTTCCTTCCAAATGCGCACTCACGAGAAGAGGCTTTAAATTCCGAGAGGCGGTGGTTTCCTTACAATCGTGGCGGAAGCTTCAGGAAATGGTACGGATTGGGTGCGGAAGTAATCGACTACCAAGATGGCGGGGCTCGGATGATCGCGGCTCACGAAAATGGCGAGACGCCTGGTTTTCGGCATGATGGTGCAAGTGGATACTTTCTCCCGACAATAACGTGGGGGGCGCTTACTGCTGGAAAAGCATCTTTCCGAAAGTTGGAGTGCGGCTATGTTCTTGGACATAAGGGGCCCGGAATAACGCCAGTCAAAGATTTGCATGATCTGATTTTGTGCTTTCTCAATAGCAATACGGCTGCGCTACTCTTGGAGTATGTGAGTCCAACGCTGGACACCAATGTTGCCCACCTTGGTTCTCTACCATTGCCATGTGTGTCTCAGGATGATGGTGACCATGTTTCTGCAGAAGTTCTATGTGAAGACGCTAAATCCGATTGGGATGCGTATGAAGTCTCCTGGGACTTCACTACCCTACGACTGCTAGACCCCATCCATCGTGGTGGAGCTCTGGCCGAGACCTATGCCCTGCTCCGTGCCCATTGGGCGAGCATGGCAGGGAGAATGCAGCGCCAGGAAGAAGCAAACAACCGCATCTTCATCGAAGCCTACGGCCTGCAAGACGAACTAACCCCAGAGGTACCACTCAAGGAAATCACCCTCACCTGCAATCCGCACTATCGCTACGGTGGCGACAAGACGGAAGAGGAACTAGAAGCCCTGCTACTAGGTGACACCATGCGCGAGTTCCTATCCTATGCCGTGGGTTGCATGTTCGGTCGCTATAGCCTTGACACCCCGGGACTGGTTCTGGCCAACCAGGACGAAACGCTAGCGGACTACCTACGTCAGGTGCCCGGCCCGCGCTTTATGCCGGATGAGGACAACGTGATTCCGCTGCTGGATGGTGAGTGGTTTGCCGACGATGTGACCGAGCGCTTTCGCGAGTTCCTGCGCGTGACCTTTGGCGACGCGCATTACGAGGACAACCTGGCCTTTATAGAGGCGGCATTGGGCAAGGACATCCGCAAGTACTTTCTCAAGGATTTCTACAACGACCACATCAAGCGCTACAAGAAGCGCCCAATTTATTGGTTGTTCTCCAGCCCCAAGGGCAGCTTCAACGCGCTGATCTACCTGCACCGCTACCGCCCGGACACGGTTAGCGTGGTGCTGCGCTATCTACGCGACTTCCGCAAGAAGCTCGCCGCACGCCTGGACTACCTGCAGCAGGTGGGCATCAGCGCCTCCGCTAGCCAGGGCGAAAAGACCCGCGCCAATAAGGAAGCCGAGACCACCAAGAAGCAGTTGCTGGAGTTGGATGACTACGAACGCGACACCCTCTACCCGCTAGCCACAGCGCAAGTGCCGCTGGATTTGGATGATGGTGTCAAGTTCAACTACCTCAAGCTCGGCCCGGCGCTAAAGAAGATCATCGGGCTGGATGGAAAGGAAGACTGAAATGGCAGGACGCTTTGAAAAGGCAATCCAAATTCACCAGGCGATACGCAATATTGATGACCGCACATTTCTGCTGTCAGCGATCCAGCGCGGCTTCGTTTGGTCACCGTTTAATGCGCCGGCTCTAGCCGCAACTAGAGCCACGGCTAGAGTTGACCATGAGTAACCCGAAAATCACACAGGCGCTGACCAGCCTGTTCGATAAGCAACGCATCGTGTTCTGGTACGACACGCGTCTCGAGTTCCGCGCCGAATTCGAGGCCCTGGAGCTGCCGAGCGTGGAGAAAATCGCCCTCGCCAATAACGAGTTCGGCGTGAAGTACCGCGTACTGCGTGAGCAGCCGGAGCAGAAATTCCTGCTCTACCGCGAGGGGAGCGAGCCGCCGCATCTGCAGAACTGGCTGCTGGATGTGCAACTTGCCAGCGGCAGTTGTTTCCGCACCGATCAGGTGGCCTTGTGGCTGGCCGAACTGGAGCTCGGGCTGGATTGCTACCCGCTCCTGGAGGCGCATGTGGCATTTTTTGAATCCGCCAAACGCCGCGAGGCGCTACATAAGCTGCTGGAGCCGGGCGATTCGCAAAACCTGCTGCAACGCAAGATGCTGGCCGTCTGTGCCGGCACAGAGCCGCGCCTGGACGTGGTGCTGGAGGCATTGCTTGGCGCCTTGGCCATCGGGGATGAAACCAGCATCAAGTTGATCGAGCGCAGCAGCTTGAGCGCATCCCTGTGGGAGCAGATGAAGCGCGTCTATGGATACAGCTCTGGGCAGCCGAGTTTGCAGGATTTTGTCATCGCGCTGTTTAAGAATTGCTTCCAGATGGGTATCGACCCCGCCCACAAGGCGAGCCTGTCGGCCGAGGCGCTGGTGTTCCTCAGGCGCTGGAAGGACAGCCGCTTGCATCAGAAGAGTTTTGAGGCGCTGTCCGGGCAATGCGCCGAGCTACTGCAGGTCGACGATAAGCTGCAGGCACTGGACTGGCGCCATCTGCTAGAGCTGGACTATTTCGACCTAATCGACCGCAAGATCTTGAGCGAGCTGGTGCGGGCCGTGGTGTCGCGCACGGTGACGGCGCAGGAGGTGGAGCAATGGGTGCGCCAGCGCCGCCAGAGCCACTGGTTCGAGCGCTTCAAGGACGTGTACCTGGCATTAGAGCATGCGGCCCAGTTCATCCAACTGCTGGAAATGACATCGCTAGACATGGAGTCGCTGGCCGATGGAGCACAAAAATACGCCAAAGTGTGGTTCCGGCTGGACCAGCGTTACCGCAAGTTTGTCCATCACCTTCGCGAATCCGGCCAGACTTCGCTCCTGGGAGGGCTAGGTGCGCAGGTGGAGAATCTGTATGGCAACAACTACTTGGCCCGGCTCAATCACCGTTGGCAGCAGCAGGTGGATGCAGCGCAGCAATGGGAGGCTGCGCCGGTGGTGTTGCAGCGGCATTTTTTCAAATGCCATGTGCAGCCCTATGTTGAGCGCAAGACCAAGGTGTGCGTGCTGATTTCCGATGCCTTCCGCTACGAGGTGGGCGAGGAATTGCAGAGCTTGATTCGCCAGGAAGATAAGTTCGAGGCAGAGCTGGATCTGATGCTGTCGATGTTGCCTAGTTACACTCAGCTGGGGATGGCGGCCTTACTGCCGAACAGCAGTCTGCAAGTGGCTGACAACGACAGTGGCGACGCGCTGGTCGATGGCCAAAGCGCCCAGGGCTCCGTCAATCGCGGCAAGATCCTGGCTGCTGCCGTGCCGGCTTCCAAAGTGGTGCTGGCCAAAGATGTGATGATCATGGGCAAGGAGGAATCCCGGGCTCTGCTGCGCGACCATGATGTGGTCTACGTCTATCACAACCTGATCGACAAGACCGGCGATACCCGCGATACCGAGGAGCGGGTATTCGCAGCGGCGGAGGAAACGCTGGTCGAGCTGATCCGTCTGGTGAAGAAGCTGACGAATGCCAATGCCAGTAACCTGCTCATCACCGCAGACCATGGCTTCATCTACCAGAACCAACCCTTGCAGGAGAGCGATTTCCTCAGCAGCGAACCGGAAGGGGATGAGATCCTCTACCGCGACCGGCGTTTTGTGCTGGGCCGTGGCTTGCGCGAGGGCGCCAGCTTCAAGACTTTCAACCCGGAACAGTTGGGGCTTGCAGGCGCACTGGAGGTACAGATCCCCAAATCCATCAACCGCCTCCGCCTGAAGGGCTCCGGCAGCCGATTCGTGCATGGTGGCGCGACCCTCCAGGAGGTGGTGGTTCCCGTTATCCGCATTAACAAGAAACGGCAGAGCGATGTAGGCCGGATCGAGGTGGAGTTCATTGGAGGCGGTGGCAAAACGATCACCACCGGACAGTTGGCCATTGTGCTGTACCAGACTGAGGCGGTGACCGAGAAACTGCAGCCACGCCGTTTGCGGGCGGGAATGTTCACGTTAGGCGGCGAGCTGATTTCCGATCAGCACGAACTGTTGTTCGATTTCAGTTCTACCAATCCCCGCGAGCGCGAGTTGCCGGTGCGCTTCATCCTCAGTCGTAAGGCTGACGAGGCGAATAACCAGCAGGTGGAGCTGCGGCTGGATGAGCCGGTGGAGGGCACGTCGCACTTTACCAAGTACAAGTCGGTGCGATACACGATCCGTCGTTCGTTCACCAGTGAATTCGATTTCTAGGTAGGAGCTTTCATGAGCCAGCTCGACGACAAGATCAACCAACACTTTGCCGGCCTTGTGGTGCGCAAGGATCTGGTAAAAGCCGTAAAGGGCAACGCCATCGTGCCTTCCTATGTGCTGGAGTACTTGCTTGGCCAGTACTGCGCGACCAATGACGAGGCCACCATCCAGAGCGGCATTGAAACCGTGAAGGAAATCCTGCGCAAACACTATGTACACCGCAACGAAGCAGGCCTGGTGCGCTCGACCATCAAGGAGAAGGGACGGCACAAGGTCATCGACCGAATCAGCGTGTCGTTGAACGACAAGGACGACGTTTACGAGGCAGAGTTCGCGAACCTTGGTATCAAGAAGGTTCTGATCGACTCAGGCACGGTCAAGGCGCACCAAAAGCTGTTGGTCGGTGGCGTCTGGTGCATTGCCGATCTCGAGTACGAGTATACCGAGGACAAGTCTGCGTCTCCCTGGATTCTGGCCTCACTCAAGCCGATCCAGATCTCCCGCTTCGACCTCGATGGCTACCTGGAGGCACGTAAGCAGTTCAGCACCGATGAGTGGATCGACCTGCTGATTCAGAGCGTGGGCTTCAACCCGCAGATGTTCGGCAAGCGCAACAAGCTCTTGCAGCTGATCCGCCTAATTCCGTTCTGCGAGCGCAACTACAACTTGATCGAGCTGGGGCCGAAGGGAACCGGCAAATCGCACGTATACTCCGAGTTCTCGCCCCATGGCATTCTGATCTCCGGTGGCGAGGTTACTGTGCCCAAGCTGTTCGTCCACAACGGTACAGGCAAGCTCGGTTTGGTGGGCTATTGGGACGTGGTGGCCTTTGACGAGTTCGCAGGCAAACAAAAGCGCGTGGACAAGGCGCTAGTGGACATTATGAAGAACTACATGGCCAACAAGTCGTTCTCGCGGGGGGTCGAGACGTTAGGGGCCGAGGCTAGCATGGCGTTCGTCGGCAACACCGACCACACCGTGCCCTACATGCTCAAACATTCCGACTTGTTCGATCCGCTGCCGGAGAAGTTCCATGACTCCGCCTTCCTCGACCGTATCCACAGTTACATCCCCGGCTGGGAGGTGGACGTGATCCGGGGTGAGATGTTTTCGAGTGGCTACGGCTTTGTGGTGGACTACCTAGCCGAAATCCTGCGCTCGCTGCGCAACCACGACTTCTCGGATCGCTACAAAGGACTGTATAGCCTTTCCGCCGAGATCTCCACCCGGGACCGTGATGGCATCAACAAGACCTTCTCCGGCCTGATGAAGATCCTGTTTCCCCACGGCGAGGCGTCCGACGCCGAGGTTGAAGAAGTGTTACGTTACGCCATCGAAGGGCGCAAGCGAGTCAAAGATCAGTTGCTACGCATCGACGCCACCTATCCTACGGTGCGTTTTGCCTACCACGCTGCCGACGGCCAGGAGCGATTGGTGCGCACATTGGAGGAAGATGAGTACCCCAATCAGTACCGTCGACGGCTGGCGACCGAAGTGGCATCACTGGAGTTGCCCATTGGGGGCATCGAATCTTCACCTTCCGCCGATGCCACAATGTCCAACGAGATGCTTGCAGGGATCCGCTCTGTGCCGGCTGTCAATGAGCCTGTAGCGAAAGAGCGGCACGTCGTCTTTCAGGAGAATCAGCGAGGAGTCAGCTTCGACGAGCTGTTCGGCCCCTACCTAGCGGGAGCTAAGCGCATCATCATCACCGACCCCTATCTGCGAATGTTCCACCAGCTCCGCAATCTGATGGAACTCATGGAAACTATCAGCAAGCAGCTGGGTTCGGAAGACGAGGTAGCCGTTCATGTCGTAACCGTTGAGGATGAGCTCAACGGTGAGCGCCAGACCGAGAGCTTACGAAAAATTGCCGATGCCTGCGCTGGCGTTGGCATTCAGTTTACCTGGGTCTACGACATCAGCAAGACAAAGCACGACCGCGATATCACCTCCGACTTAGGCTGGAAAATCGTACTCAGCCGTGGTTTGGATGTATTCCAGCGCTTCGAGTTGAACGACGCATTCAGCTTTGCCAACCGGCTACAACAGCAGCGACGATGCAAGGAGTTCAACGTAACTTATGTGCGGATTTAGCGCGTATGCCTGACGCCAAGACCGACTGCCAAACAAATCCCGCCAGGGTCTTCTCGCCATAAGTCAGCGTGTTGGTGCCCAGCAGCACCGTGACGACGAACTGGTCGACTGCGTTCAGCTGGACTAATGCATTTACTTCCCAGATCGCCCGGGTCATTCATAAACGCTAGAGACCAGTCTCTGACCACAACGGACAGCATCTAAACCCCCGTCGACAAAGGACGTGGCCTCGAGGACACTCGCGAGACCGCTAGAGAATACGGATAACAGAGAGGCCCTCGGCGGTACAAGAGCGGCTGCTCGGAGGGGCGGTGGCGCTCGCGAGGGAATGGCAAGAATTCCCGCTAGCGATGGGGGGAATGGAAAAAAACCCAACCGAGAACGGTTGGGTTTTTGGATAGTGGCGGCGCAGCCCCCATCCACAAGGGAGCTCTGAACCGCGCCAAGACCGACCGAATAGAGGCGAATGCACTTTAGAAAAACGAACCGGTATCGCGCGGGTCTCTTCTGAAATCAAGGCGCCGTCGCGCCGACTCCCAGGGAGTTGGGAACTCTAGGCCAGTTGCAATGACTAAGTCCCCCAGTCGCTGAACCGTGGCGTCAGTCACAATTACTCCGGCGCCCTACGCGAGCCTCACCCATCTGCCTACAGAAACCGAATCACTTATTTGTAAGTTTTCTCATCTATTCTGAGAACCTACACCGAATCAAACATCAATATTCCGCGCCACCAACGCATTACTCTCAATGAAGTTCCGGCGCGGCTCAACCTCATCCCCCATCAGCGTAGTAAAGATCTGATCAGCCGCAATAGCATCCTCAATCTGCACCTTAAGCAAACGGCGCTGAGTAACGTCAAGGGTCGTCTCAAACAACTGCTCAGGATTCATCTCCCCCAGCCCCTTATACCGCTGACGAGAAACCCCACGCTCGGCCTCAGACAACAACCACTGCATAGCAGCATGGAAGTCATTCACCGTCTGATCCCGCAGCTTCTCACCCTCACCACGGCGCACCTTGGTGCCTTCCGCAATCAACCCCTGGAAGGTCTTGGCAGCCAGCGACAGCGCGGCGTAGTCAGCACCGTGAACAAAGTCAGCGTCCAGATGCGACAACCGCACATTGCCATGATGCCGGCGAGCAATCATCAGACGATGCTTGTCCGTCTTCTCATCAAACTGCGCATAGACATCCGCCGTGCCGTCGTCATTAACCGCAGCCCCAAGCAGAGTCTTGGAGTGCATCTCAGACAACTTGGCCTTCAGCGCAGTAGCTGAGGCTTCAGCAGCGGCAGCACTGTCCAGGTCCAGCTCGATGCCATCGGCAATAGCGCGCAGCGCATCGCTGTCCACGATGCGGGACAGGCGGCCGATCACGGCTTCGGCCAGTTGGTACTGGCGAGCCAGCTCAGTCAGCGCATCACCAGAGACTTCGCTGCCGTCTGGATTGACCAGCGCAGCCTTTTCCATCGCCAGGCGCAGCAGGTAGGCATTCAGCTCGGTGTCATCCTTGATATACCGCTCTTCCTTGCCGTGCTTGATTTTGTACAGCGGCGGCTGGGCGATATACACATGGCCGCGCTCGATGATGTCGGGCATCTGGCGGTAGAAGAACGTGAGCAGCAGCGTGCGGATGTGGGAGCCGTCCACGTCCGCGTCGGTCATGATGATGATGCGGTGGTAGCGCAGCTTGTCGAGGTTGTAGTCGTCCTTGCCGATGCCGGTGCCTAGCGCGGTGATCAGCGTGAGCACTTCCTGGCTGGAGAGCATCTTGTCGAAGCGCGCGCGTTCCACGTTCAGGATCTTGCCCTTGAGCGGCAGGATGGCCTGGAACTTACGGTCGCGGCCTTGCTTGGCGGAGCCGCCTGCGGAGTCACCCTCCACCAGGAAGAGTTCGGACTGGGCCGGATCCTTCTCCTGGCAGTCGGCGAGCTTGCCGGGCAGGCCCATGCCGTCGAGCACGCCTTTGCGGCGGGTCATTTCGCGGGCCTTGCGGGCGGCTTCGCGGGCGCGGGCGGCGTCTACGATCTTGCCGCAGATGATCTTGGCGTCGACCGGGGTCTCCAGCAGGAAGTCCCCGAGTGCCTTGGCGACGAGTTCTTCCACGGGCAGGCGGACTTCTGACGAGACGAGCTTGTCCTTGGTCTGCGAGCTGAACTTGGGCTCGGGCACCTTCACGGACAGTACGCAGGCCAGGCCTTCGCGCATGTCGTCGCCGGTGGTTTCTACCTTGGCCTTTTTGGCGATCTCGTTTTCTTCGATGTACTTGTTCATCACGCGCGTCATGGCGGCGCGCAACCCGGTGAGGTGGGTGCCGCCGTCACGCTGCGGGATGTTGTTGGTGAAGCAGAGTACTTGTTCGTTGTAGCCGTCGTTCCACTGCATGGACACTTCTACGGCGATACCGTCTTTTTCGGTGTTGGCGTAGAAGATGTTGGGGTGCAGGACGCTCTTGCCGCGGTTGATGTACTCGACAAAGCCTTTGACGCCGCCGGAGAAGGCGAAGTCTTCTTCCTTGCCGGTGCGCTGGTCGGTCAGGCGGATGTGCACGCCGTTGTTCAGGAACGAGAGCTCGCGGATGCGCTTGGAGAGGATCTCGTAGTGGAACTCGACGTTGGTGAAGATTTCTTCATCGGCGAGGAAGTGGACTTCGGTGCCGCGCTTGTCGGTGGGGCCGATGACCTTCATCGGCGAGACTTCCACGGGCACGCCGTCGGGGCCGGGCACGGTTTCCACTACGCGGTTCTGCACGGCGCCCTGGGCGAACTCGAGCAGGTGGGCCTGGCCGTCGCGGCGCACGGTCAGGCGCAGCCACTTGGAGAGGGCGTTTACGCAGGACACGCCCACGCCGTGCAGGCCGCCGGAGACCTTGTAGCTGTTCTGGTTGAACTTGCCGCCGGCGTGCAGCTCGGTCATGGCGATTTCTGCCGCGCTGCGCTTGGGTTCGTGCTTGTCGTCGAACTTGACGAGCGGGGGGATGCCGCGGCCGTTGTCGGTGATGGAGATCGAGTTGTCGCTGTGGATGGTGACGGTGATTTCCGTGCACCAGCCGGCCAGGGCTTCGTCGATGGAGTTGTCCAGCACTTCAAATACGAGGTGGTGCAGGCCGGTGCCGTCGGACGTGTCGCCGATGTACATGCCCGGACGCTTGCGCACCGCCTCCAGGCCTTCCAGGATCTGGATCGAGCCTGCGCCGTAGCTGTCTTGCTGTTGCGGTTGCGATTGCGGTTGTTGCTCTTCGGTCATGTTCTCTTACTCACGGCGAATGCGGCGATCTCTCGTCACGCCCGGATGGGCGCGCCCGGATCGGGCCGCATAGCGGGTTACATAAAAACGGCAAAAGGGGCGGATCTTGACGATCCGGCCCCTGGTGCGGCGGGTCTTGCGCGGGCCCCTTGGGGCGCCTGCGCAAGCCGTGGTGTGCCGTTAGATGCTCCGGTTTTGCGTATCTTGTGGTCCCTGTTACCGGCTCATCAAATGCGCATCGGCATGACGACGTACTTGAAGTTGTCGTCTTCCGGCACGGTGATCAGCGCGCTCGAATTGGAGTCGCCGAGGCTGACCTGGACTTGCTCGCTCTTGAGGTTGGCGAGCACGTCCAGCAGGTAGGTCACGTTAAAACCTATATCGAGGGCGTCCCCCGAATAATCAAGTTCGAGCTCTTCCTGCGCCTCTTCCTGGTCGGCGTTGGTGGAGCTGATCTTGAGTACGTGCGTATCCAGGATGCAGCGCACGCCCTTGAACTTGTCGGTGGTCAGGATGGCGGTGCGTTGCAGGGCTTGCTGCAGCTTGACGCGATCGATGGCGAAGGCGTTCTTGTAGCCCTTGGGGATCACGCGCTGGAAGTCCGGGAACTTGCCTTCGACCAGCTTGGAGATCAGCTCGATGTTGGCGAAGGTGAACTTGACCTGGTTGGCGGCCAGTTGCACCTTGACGGGATCGTCGTTGTCTTCCAAGAGGCGTTGCAGCTCGAGGATGGTCTTGCGCGGGATGATGACTTCCTGGCGCGACGGGGCGCCTTCGCCGCTGGTGGCTTCCGTATCCAGCTCAACGCCGCAGTAAGCCAGGCGGTGGCCGTCGGTGGCGACTGCCATGACCTTCTTGCCGTCCACCACCAGCAGCATGCCGTTGAGGTAGTAGCGGATGTCTTGCTGGGCCATGGCGAAGTGGACCATGGCGAGCAGGTGCTTGAAGGTCTTTTGCGGCAGGCTGACGGAGGCGCCGAACTCGCTGGCTTCGGCTACCGTGGGGAATTCCTCGGCGGCCAGGGTCTGCAGCGCGAAGCGGCTCTTGCCGGACTGCACGGTCATGCGCTTGTCGTTGAGCGACAGGGCGACTTCGCCGTCGGGCATGGCGCGCAGGATGTCGAGCAGCTTGCGGGCGGCCACGGTGGTGGCCACGGTGTCGTTGCCCACACCGCATTCGGCGTGCGTGGTGATCTGGATCTCGATGTCGGTCGAGAGGAAGGAGACGTTGGACCCGGACTTGCGAATCAGCAGGTTGGCCAGGATCGGGAGTGTGTGGCGGCGCTCCACGATGCCGCTCACGATTTGCAGCGGACGCAGCAGATTGTCTCGCGAGGTTTTGACCAATTGCATTGAATTTATCCTTCGTCGTTTGTAGTAAGCGACCGCGGGTGCGCACTGACTGGCACTAACTCGCTGCGTGTATTTCCAAAATGACTTTGGAATCAACGAGTTAATTTGCCATTGTACCAAGGATAAGCCGCTGCGGTGAAGCGGGAGAAGCGCGATCGGAGAGTGAATTTGTGCGCAAAGCGACACAAATTCAGACTTCTTCGGCTGCTGGCGACTTTTGTCGCTGGCCGCCCCCTCCGCCCGCCCGTCCCGACTCACCGCAAAGCCTTAGCCCAGGCCGTTTTCATGGCAATGTTCCGCAATGCCCCGGTGTTGCTTTCCGATTGATTCATGCGCCGGATCCTGCCCGGCGCGTACCCTACAGTATGCCAGCCCCGCGTGACCGGGCCGGCAAATGCTGCTTCACTGCGATTTCACGCGCCAGGTCAGCCCTTGAGCGTCTGTTCCAGCACGTGCAGCTCGTGGTTGAGCTGCGCATCTTTACTGCGCTCATCGGCGATCTTGCGCACCGCATGCAGCACGGTGGTGTGATCGCGTCCGCCGAACAGCTCGCCGATTTCCGGCAGGCTTTTCTGCGTGAGTTCCTTGGCCAGGTACATGGCAATCTGGCGGGGCCGCGCGATATTGGCGGGCCGCTTCTTGCTGTACATGTCCGCGACCTTGATGTTGTAGAAATCCGCGCAGGTCTTCTGGATGTTCTCGACAGAGATCTGGCGGTTCTGCACCGTCAGCAGGTCCTTCAACGCTTCACGGGTGACATCGATGGTGATGTCCTTGCCGTGGAAGTTGGAGAAGGCGAGGATCTTGCGCAGCGCGCCTTCCAGCTCGCGCACGTTCGATCGCAAATGCTTGGCGACGAAGAAGGCGACTTCCTCGGGCACGCTCACATTCTCGGCGGCGGCTTTCTTCATCAGAATGGCGACGCGCATCTCCAGCTCGGGCGGCTCGATGGCGACCGTGAGGCCGGAATCGAAGCGCGAGATCAGGCGATCATCGATGCCGCTGATTTCCTTGGGGTACGTATCGCTGGTGATGATCACCTGCGCCCGGTTGGCGATCAGGGCTTCGAAGGCGTAGAAGAACTCTTCCTGCGTGCGGTTCTTGCCGGAGAAGAATTGAATATCGTCGATCAGCAGCAGGTCGAGCGAGTGGTAGTAGCGCTTGAACTCGTCGAACGCTTTGCGCTGGTAGGCCTTGACCACGTCGGAGACGTATTGCTCGGCGTGGATGTAGCGGATGCGGGCGCGCGGGTTCTCCAGCAACATGAAGTTGCCGATGGCGTGGATCAAGTGGGTCTTGCCCAGGCCTACGCCGCCGTATAGATACAGCGGGTTGTAAGATTTACCTGGGTTGTTGGCCACCTGGATGGCCGCGGCGCGCGCGAGCTGGTTGGCCTTACCGGTGACGAAGTTGTCAAAGGTGAGGATGTGGTTCAGGCGCGAGCGCTCGTGCACCGAGTCGTTCTGCTGCTGGCCGCCGAGCTGGTTGCCGGGGTGGCCTTGGTGACCTTGGTGACCTTGTTGGCCCGGGTGCCCCTGGTGGCCTGGGTGACCTTGATTGCTGCCGCCCTGGTTACCGGGGTGGCCGCCCTGCATGGCCTGCTGGGACGGCTGCACGCGGTAGGAGCGGGCGCTGGCTTCGGCCGGGTCGAGTTGCGGCACGTCGATGTCGACGATCTCGCCACCCATGCCGCCCATGTTGCTCTGGCTGGCGTTGCCGGGATAGTTGCCGCCGCTACCAGAATTGCCGGGGTAGGGCGCTTGCCCGCCGCGCTGGCCGGACTGGTTCATGGGGCCGTAGCCCTGGCCGCCCTGGCCCGGCTGCATGCCGGGCTGGCCGAAGTGTTGCGACAGCGGCTGGCCGGACGGATAGCCGGGGCCGGCGTGCGCGGGCGCCATGCCGGGCTGGCCCGGCTGACCGGGTTGTTGCGGATAGCCGGCAGCCGCCCGGCCCGAGGCGGCGGGGTCCAGGACAAAGTGAACGCTAACGTTGGCTTCCCAGTATTCGCAGGCGAGCGCGGTGATGCGGCCGGAGAACTGGCTTTTTACCCAATCGAGCTTGAAGCGGTTGGGCGCGGCGATACGCAGCGCATGCGCTTCCTCGTCGAAGGCGACAGGCGCCAACGGCTTGATCCAGGTCTTGAACTGTTGCGGCGTCAGTTCGCGCTCGAGTTGCGCGGCTGCTGCCTGCCAGAAATCTTGCATTGTTTTGTTGTTCGGTGTTCGCCACGGTGCATGGACAGTCCGGCCGAATGGACGACAGGCAAAGATCGGTGAGGCATCCCTGCCAGAGGTACGTTCAACCTGAAAGCGATCGCAAAGCGATCCGCAATGACCCCGCAGCCCGGGCCCCCATGGTGATCGACGCGACAAGCGGGAGTCGCTGACGAGCGAGGCGACGAAATCGTCGCTGCCCGTTGCGCGTCCGTTGTCCGGCATGCCAGGGGTGTTGCCCGGGTTGCGCTTGCGCCACGCAGCCCGTGTGGTGTTTGGACCCGGATTGTACCCCCCGCCCCAAGTTATCCACAAAGGATAAGTCTGTGGATAAGTTGTGAAAAAGCAGTGAATTGTTGTGCACAACCCTAGTTCTGGCGCGGGTTTCCGGGTAGGTAAAACGCAGGAAAAGCTAGTGGAAACAGAGACTTCGCTCACCCCCACCGACCCCGGGCAGCACCCCTGAAGAAAAAAAACTTACCCACTGGCGATTGTGGACAATGAAATACAACGGGCTGTTGCGTATTTTTCAGGCAGGGGTGCAGAAGAAGGCTCTAATCCATCTGCAGTCTTGACACGTCGCGCGAAACTCAGTTAAATGGCGGGTTCTGCGATGCCGCAGGGGATCACGTATGCGCATCGCCGGGTCTGACCTGTTCCGTGCAAGACTGGTGCGTTTGGCTTTTCACTAAGCTGGCTTTTCACCGAGCCAAAGCGTGCCGGAAATAGCTGGATTGGCCGGAACAGGCAGCGGGCCGGGCAGGCTGATGGGGTTGGAACGGATGGGTTGACTTACGTTGATTTATGATCCGCTCCGGCAAGATTCCCTCCCTCAACTGCTTCGCTGCCTCGCGAGCGTCGAGTACCGATTCGTCGGTGCCATCGATTCGCGAGATGGAGATTCACGCGGCCGGCAGCAAGATCACCACAGCAGTCGGCAACACCGCAAACCGCGGCAGCCCCATGCGAACCATACGCGGCGGCGCCCGGCTTAACGCCGGAAGCCGGGCGAGCCCAGATCAACCAGAGAGTGCAACATGAAACGTACATACCAACCTTCCGTTACCCGCCGCAAGCGTACCCATGGTTTCCGCGTGCGCATGAAGACCCGCGGCGGCCGTGCCGTCATCAACGCGCGTCGTTCCAAGGGCCGCAAGCGCCTGGCAGTCTAAGGGCCTGGCGACCGGCTTTGGCGGTGCTGCAGTTTGCGCCGCCTTGGCCACTCGCCTCGCCTTTTGGACGGCCGGTAGCCAGCAGCCAAGCACGGCTTTTCCGCTCGCTTTGCCTAGCATGACTACCTTTGCCTACCCTAAAGCCGCGAGGCTCACAAAAACGGATGAGTTTTCATCCGTTTTTGCATTGCGCCCGCGCAGGCGCAGCCAGCATTTCGTGCTGTATGTGGGCGAGAACGGCCTGCCGCAAGCCCGCCTGGGCGTGGTGGTTGGCAAGAAGTTCGCAGCGCGTGCCGCCGAGCGCAACCTGGTCAAGCGCATGGTGCGGGAACTGTTCCGCGTGCGGCAGGACAAACTCGCGGGCCGCGATGTATTGCTGCGCCTGCAGGCCAAGTTTCCGCGTGCGGAGTTTGCCAGCCGCACCGCGATACGCCGGGCGTGCCTGGCCGAGTTGACTGGCTTGTTCGAGGTAGCGGTGCGTCCGCTGGCCCCGCGCCCTGCTGCCCCTTCCGGGGTGTCGCCGCCAACGTCCGCCGAGGCTGCGCCCACTGAAGTCCCGCCCTCGGGCGCTCCCGCTTGTTGACCGCCCCCAGCCCGCTGCCATGAAGCGAATCCTGCTTGCCCTGCTGCGTATCTACAAGATCGCCCTGAGCCCGTTTTTTGGCTCGCAGTGCCGCTTCCTGCCTACCTGTTCCGATTACGCCCGCGAAGCGATCCTGTGCCATGGCGCAGGGCGCGGCAGCTGGCTGGCCGCTTGCCGGCTATGCCGTTGCCATCCGTTCACGGATGGCGGGTATGATCCGGTGCCACCGGCATCGGCAACAAAGCAAGACCGGGCTCGCCCCGCGACTGGCCATCCAGTCACGATCCGGCTACCCCGCCCCTGATTTCCCCCGACCACAGCGAGACATGGATATCAAACGCACCATACTCTGGGTCATCTTCTCGATGGCCCTCGTGCTGCTCTACGACAACTGGCAGCGCGCCAACGGTCACCAGTCGATGTTCTTCCCGAGCGCGACGCAGCAGGCTCCGGCAACCGCAGGCGGCGCTTCGGCCCCGCAAGGCGACGTGCCCAAGGCCAATGCCACTGCCGGCACCGCCGCAGGCGCCCCGGCGTCCGTCCCGGTAGCCGCGGCCCAGCCGAGCGGCGAGAAGATCGTGGTCAGCACCGACGTGATGCGTGCCCAGATCGATACCGCCGGTGGCATCCTGACGCGCCTGGAACTGCTGAACCATAAAGAGCACGACGGCAAGCCGGTCGTGCTGTTCGAGCGTGACCAGACCCGCACCTATATGGCGCGTTCCGGCCTGATCGGTGGCGACCTGCCCAACCACACCACGGTGTTCACCGCTTCGGCGGGCCCGCGCGACCTGGCCGGCTCGGACAAGGTGGCGATCACGCTGACGGCGGAGAAGGACGGGGTCAAGCTGGCCAAGACCTATACCTTCCACAAGGGCAGCTATGTTGTGGACACGCAATTTGCCGTGACCAACGACAGCGGCAAGCCGGTCTCGCCGACGCTGTACATGGAACTGACGCGCGACGGCAGCAAGGTCGAGCAGTCGCAGTTCTATAGCACCTTCACCGGCCCGGCCATCTACACCGACGCCGACAAGTACCACAAGATCACCTTCGACGACATCGGCAAGGGCAAGGCCTCGGTCCCCTCGGCCGGTACCAGCGGCTGGGTGGCGATGGTGCAGCATTACTTTGCGTCGGCGTGGATTCCGCAGTCGGGCAAGGAGCACAGCTTCTACGTCGAGAAGATCGACAACGACCTGTTCCGCGTGGGCGTGCAGCAGCCGCTGGGCGCCATCGCCCCGGGCGCCACGGTGACCACCGATGCGCGCCTGTTCGCCGGCCCGCAGGAAGAGCGCATGCTCGAGAAGATCAGCCCGGGCCTGGAACTGGTGAAGGACTATGGCTGGCTGACCATCCT
Organism: Cupriavidus sp. CuC1; assembly: GCF_044627735.1. Classification (NCBI taxonomy): domain Bacteria; kingdom Pseudomonadati; phylum Pseudomonadota; class Betaproteobacteria; order Burkholderiales; family Burkholderiaceae; genus Cupriavidus; species Cupriavidus sp. CuC1. The sequence continues at coordinate 31,084 of NZ_JBIUHC010000116.1, forward strand.
GGCCAAGCCGCTGTTCTGGCTGCTGGAGAAGCTGCATGGCTTCCTGGGCAACTGGGGCTGGTCGATCATCGCGCTGACCGTGCTGATCAAGCTGGTGTTCTTCCCGCTGTCGGCGGCAAGCTACAAGTCCATGGGCAAGATGAAGGACCTGCAGCCCCGCATGACCGCGATGCGCGAGCGCCTCAAGGGCGATCCGCAGAAGATGAACCAGGAGATGATGGCGCTGTACCGCACCGAGAAGGTCAATCCCCTGGGCGGCTGCCTGCCCATCGTGATCCAGATCCCGGTGTTCATTGCGCTGTACTGGGTGCTGCTGTCGTCGGTTGAGATGCGCGGTGCGCCTTGGCTGGGCTGGATCCATGACCTGTCGGTGCCGGATCCGTTCTACATCCTGCCGGTGCTGATGGCCGTGTCGATGTTCGTGCAGACCAAGCTGAACCCGACCCCGCCGGACCCCGTGCAGGCGAAGGTCATGATGATCATGCCGCTGGTGTTCTCGTTCATGTTCTTCTTCTTCCCGGCCGGCCTGGTGATGTACTGGGTCACCAACAACGTCTTGTCGATCGCGCAGCAATGGCAGATCAACCGGATGCTTGGCAAGAACAAGGTGAAGACCGCTGCGGTGGTTAAGAGCTGAGGTTGAAGTTGCAGTGCATAGAGGCTGGCGGGTGGCAAACCCGCTGGCGACAAAAAAGCCCGGTGCGATGCGCCGGGCTTTTTTTTGCCTTGAACGAAGCCGACTGAAAAGGCCAAAACCGTCTGGAATGACGATGGCTTTAGCTCCCTCTCCCCTCACGGGGAGAGGGCTGGGGAGAGGGGCGGTTCGGCTAGGAGCCACTTAAAGCGAAGCCAATGGTTGTTTCCGGCATCGCGCCGCAGCGAGCCCCCGCCCTCTCCCCCGGCCCCTCTCCCACAAGTGGGAGAGGGGAGAAAACCGGCGGCATTGACTCGCCGGCTGCCGCTCCCTTGGTGGCGTTGCCTAGCCCTACTTTCGCAAAGCAAGGCGCTGGATCGGAGCTCTTGGCCCGTAAATCATGGACTGAATGGGCTCGGACGTCAT
>NZ_JBIUHC010000117.1:0-31958 GCF_044627735.1 Cupriavidus sp. CuC1
CGGCGTGCCGGGCGCCTCGGCTGCCTCCGGCGTGCACGGCGAAGGCCGGCGTCACCGCGACGGCGCGAGCGCGGCAGCAACGGATGGCGGTGGCGGCGCTGGTGCCCCGGCGGGCGCGGCGCCCCAGCGGCCACAGTAAGGACCCAGCATGAATCCCTCACGCCTGTTCATCGAGCGGCCGGTCGCCACCGCGCTGCTGATGGTCGCCATCCTGCTGTCGGGCCTGGTGGCCTTCAGGCTGCTGCCGCTGTCGGCGCTGCCGGAGGTCGACTACCCGACCATCCAGGTCACCACGCTGTACCCGGGCGCCAGCCCGGATGTGATGACCTCGTCCATCACGGCGCCACTGGAGCGCCAGTTCGGCCAGATGCCGGGCTTGAAGCAGATGTCGTCGTCGTCCTCGGGCGGCGCCTCGGTGATCACGCTGCAGTTCGAGCTGACGCTGTCGCTGGACGTGGCCGAGCAAGAGGTGCAGGCCGCCATCAACGCGGGCGGCAACCTGCTGCCGGCGGACTTGCCGATGCCGCCGGTGTACAGCAAGGTCAACCCGGCCGACGCGCCGATCATGACGCTGGCCATGACGTCCGACACCATGCCGCTGCCCAAGCTGCAGGACATGGTGGACACGCGCGTGGCGCAGAAGATCTCGCAACTGCAGGGCGTGGGGCTGGTGAGCATCAGCGGCGGGCAACGCCCGGCGGTGCGCATCCAGGCCAACCCGACCGCGCTGGCCGCGCTCGGCATGTCGATCGACGACCTGCGCACGGCGATCGGCAGCGCCAACGTCAACGGCGCCAAGGGCAGCTTCGACGGCCCCGCGCGCGCCTCCACCATCGACGCCAACGACCAGCTCAAGTCCGCCGACGAGTACCGCCAGATCATCGTCGGCTACCAGAACGGCGCGCCGATCCGCATCACCGATGTGGCCAATATCATCGACGGGCCCGAGAACAGCCGCCTGGCGGCCTGGGCCAACGACAAGCCGGCCATCGTGCTGAGCATCCAGCGCCAGCCCGGCGCCAATGTGATCGAGGTGGTGGACCGCATCAAGGCCCTGCTGCCGCAATTGCAGAACGCGCTGCCGGCCTCGGTCAAGGTGCAGTTGCTGACCGACCGCACCACCACCATCCGCGCCTCGGTGCGCGACGTGGAGTTCGAGCTGCTGCTGGCCGTCGCGCTGGTGGTGATGGTGATCTTCGTCTTCCTGCGCAATGTGCCCGCCACCATCATCCCGGGCGTGGCGGTGCCGCTGTCGCTGGTAGGCACCTTCGGCGTGATGTACCTGGCGGGCTTCTCGATCAATAACCTGACGCTGATGGCGCTGACCATCGCCACCGGCTTCGTGGTGGACGATGCGATCGTGATGATCGAGAACATCATGCGCTACATCGAGAAAGGCGATCCGCCCATGGAGGCGGCGCTCAAGGGATCCAAGCAGATTGGCTTCACCATCATCTCGCTGACCTTCTCGCTGGTGGCCGTGCTGATCCCGCTGCTGTTCATGGGCGATGTGGTGGGACGCCTGTTCCGCGAGTTCGCCATCACGCTGGCGGTCTCGATCCTGATCTCGGCGGTGGTCTCGCTGACGCTCACGCCGATGATGTGCGCGCGCCTGCTGCACCATGTGCCCGAGGAAAAGCAGTCGCGCTTCCATCTCGCCACCGGCCGCTTCTTCGACAACGTGATCGCCAGCTACGGGCGCGCCCTGGATTGGGTGCTGGACCGCCAGAAGACCACCCTGCTGGTCGCCATCGGCACGCTGGTGCTGACCGTGCTGCTGTACATGCTGGTGCCCAAGGGCTTCTTCCCGGTGCAGGACACCGGCGTGATCCAGGGTATTACCGAGGCTTCCCAGACCACCTCGTTCCCGGCCATGGCGCTCAAGCAGCAAGCGGTGGCGAAGGTGGTGCTGGAAGATCCGGCAGTGGAAAGCCTGTCCTCCTTCATCGGCGTGGACGGCACCAACACCACGCTCAATGCCGGGCGCCTGCTGATCAACCTGAAGCCAAAGGATGCGCGCAGCGATTCCATCGAGGACGTCACGCGCCGGTTGCAGGCCGCGGTCGACAAGCTCGGCGGCGTCTCGCTCTACACCCAGCCGGTGCAGGACCTGACCATCGAGGACCGCGTCTCCCGCACCCAGTACCAGTTCACCGTGCAGGACCCGGACCCGGCGACGCTGGCCACCTGGGTGCCAAGGCTGGTCGAGCGCCTGAAGCAGGAGCCCGAATTGCGCGACGTGGCCAGCGACCAGCAGAACAACGGCCTGCGCGCCTATGTGGATATCGATCGCGACGCCGCGGCGCGCTTCGGCATCACCACCGCGGTGATCGACAGCGCGCTGTACAGCGCCTTCGGCCAGCGCCTGGTGTCGACCATCTTCACGCAATCGAGCCAGTACCGCGTGGTGCTGGAGGCCATGCCGCAGTTCCGCACCGATCCGCAGTCGCTGGCGGAGCTGCGCCTGCCCTCCTCCTCTGGGGGGCAGGTGCCGCTGGGCGCGTTCGCGCACATCAGCGAGCGCACCGGGCCGCTGGTGATCAACCACCAGGGCCAGTTCCCCTCCGCCACCATCTCGTTCAACCTGGCCTCCGGCGAATCGCTCGGCGCCGCGGTCGACAAGATCACCAAGGTGGAGCAGGAAATCGGCCTGCCGATTTCGATGCAGACCGATTTCCAGGGTGCCGCGCTGGCCTTCCGCGCTTCGCTGTCCAACACGCTGTGGCTGATCCTGGCCGCGGTGATCACGATGTACATCGTGCTGGGCGTGCTCTATGAGAGCACCATCCACCCGGTGACCATCCTCTCGACCCTGCCGTCGGCCGGCGTGGGCGCGCTGCTGGCGCTGCTGGTCTCGGGCCAGGACCTGGGCATCATCGCGATCATCGGCATCATCCTGCTGATCGGTATCGTCAAGAAGAACGCCATCATGATGATCGACTTCGCGCTGGAAGCCGAGCGCGAGGGCGGCATGAAACCGCGCGACGCGATCTTCCAGGCCTGCCTGCTGCGTTTCCGCCCGATCCTGATGACTACCATGGCGGCACTGCTGGCCGCGCTGCCGCTGATGCTGGGCACCGGTATCGGCTCCGAGCTGCGCCGCCCGCTGGGCATCACCATGGTGGGCGGGCTGCTGGTCAGCCAGGTGCTGACGCTGTTCACCACGCCGGTGATCTACCTGGCGTTCGACAGCGTGGCAGCACGCCTCAAGGACTGGCGCCGGCGCCGGTATGGCGACACCGGCGGCGGCGATGAAACCGGCGGCCCCGCACCCGAGCCGAGGCCGTGATGAACCTGTCGGCCACCTTTATCCATCGCCCGGTCGCCACCGCGCTGCTGACCATCGGCATCCTGCTGGCCGGGCTGGCGGCGCTGCGGCTGCTGCCGGTCTCGCCGCTGCCGCAGGTGGATTTCCCCACCATCTCGGTGTCCGCCTCCTTGCCCGGTGCCAGCCCCGAGACCATGGCCGCTACCGTGGCCACGCCGCTGGAGCGCGCCCTGGGCGCCATCGCCGGCGTGACGGAGATCACCTCCAGCAGCTCGCTGGGCTCGACCCGCGTCACGATGCAGTTCGAGCTCTCGCGCGACATCGACGGCGCCGCGCGCGACGTGCAGGCCGCCATCAATGCCTCGCGCGCCACGCTGCCCACCAGCCTGCCGAGCAATCCGACCTACCGCAAGGTCAACCCGGCCGACGCGCCGATCATGATCATCGCGCTGACCTCGCCCACCATGACGCGCGGCCAGCTCTACGACGCGGCCTCGACCATCCTGGCGCAGAAGATGTCGCAGATCGAGGGCGTGGGCCAGGTCACCATCGGCGGCTCGTCGCTGCCGGCGGTGCGGGTGGAGCTCAACCCCACGGCGCTCAACAAGTACGGCATCTCGCTGGAGGATGTGCGCAACACCATCAGCGCCACCAATGCCAACCGCCCGCTCGGCACGCTGGAAAACGCCACCACCAACTGGCAGGTCTACGCCAACGACCAGGCCATGAAGGCGGCGGACTACATGCCGCTGATCGTCCGCTACGCCACCCCCGGCACCTTCTCGTCGGCCTCGGCCGGCGCGCTGATCGCCAGCACGGCCAACGCTGCCGCGGGCGGTGGCGTCAGCACCAAGACCGTCAACGGCGTCACCACCACGACGCTGACCACCAGCAGCGGCACCACCACCATTTCCACCGGCGCCACCGGCGGCAACGCCACCAGCCGCGGCCCGAACGCCTTCTCGGTACCGGTGCGGCTGGCCGACGTGGCCAACGTGACCGACTCGGTGCAGGACATCCGCAATGCCGGCTCCGCCAACGGCCAGCCCTCGGTGCTGCTGGTGCTCAACCGCTCGCCCGGCGCCAACATCATCGAAACCGTCGACCGTGTGACCGCGATGCTGCCGTCGCTGCAGCAGATGATTCCGTCGGCCATCAAGATGGAAGTGATGATGGACCGCACCCCCACCATCCGCGGTTCGCTGCGCGAGGTGGAGCGCACGCTGATGATCTCGGTGGCGCTGGTGATCATGGTGGTGTTCCTGTTCCTGCGCAATGTGCGCGCCACGCTGATTCCCAGCGTGGCGGTGCCGGTGTCGCTGATCGGCACCTTCTCGGTGATGTACCTGGCGGGCTTCTCGCTCAACAACCTGTCGCTGATGGCGCTGACCATCGCCACCGGCTTCGTGGTCGATGACGCCATCGTGGTGCTGGAGAATATCTCGCGCCATGTCGAGGAGGGTATGAAGCCGCTAGAAGCCGCGCTCAGGGGCTCGCGCGAGGTGGGCTTCACGGTGCTGTCGATGAGCCTGTCGCTGATCGCGGTATTCATTCCGCTGCTGATGATGGGCGGCATCGTCGGACGCCTGTTCCAGGAGTTCGCCATCACCCTGTCGGTGGCGATCCTGGTGTCGCTGGTGGTCTCGCTGACCGCCACGCCGATGATGTGCGCGCGGCTGCTCAAACCGGTACGCCCCGAGAAGCAAGGCCGTTTCTACCGCGCCAGCGAGCGCGTGTTCGCCTGGATGCACGACGGGTACTCGCGCACGCTGGCGGTGGCACTGCGCCACAGCGCGCTGGTGTGGCTGGTGCTGCTGGCGACCATCGGCCTCAATGTCTGGCTCTACACCATCGTGCCCAAGGGCTTTTTCCCGCAGCAGGATACCGGGCGCCTGATCGGCTTTATCCGCGCCGACCAGGCCACCTCGTTCCAGGCCATGCGCCCCAAGCTCGATAACTTCATCAAGATCGTGCAGTCCGACCCGGCGGTGGTCAACGTGACCGGCTTTACCGGCGGCTCGCAGCGCAATACCGGCCAGATGTTCGTCACGCTCAAGCCGATCTCCGAGCGCGAATCGGCCGACGCCATCGTGGCCCGGCTGCGCGTCAAGCTGGCCAAGGAGCCCGGCGCCAGCCTGTTCCTGACCTCGGTGCAGGACATCCGCATCGGCGGGCGGCAGAGCAGCTCGGCCTACCAGTTCACGCTGCAGTCGGACGACCTCGACGTATTGCGCGAGTGGGAGCCCAAGGTCCGTGCGGCCATCTCCAACCTCAAGGGGCTGGAAGACGTGGACACCGACACCAACGACAAGGGCCTGCAGACCTCAGTCATCATCGACCGCGATACCGCGTCCAAGCTCGGCGTCACCGCGCAGCAGATCGATGCCGTGCTCAACGACGCCTTTGGCCAGCGCCTGGTGTCCACCATCTACAACCCGCTCAACCAGTACCGGGTGGTGATGGAGCTCAGCCCCGAGTACCTTCAGGGCCCGCATGCGCTCCAGGATGTCTATGTGGTCACCGGTGGCGGCAAGCGGGTGCCGCTGTCGGCCTTCGCGCGCTTCGCGCCCACAAGCACGCCGCTGGGCGTCAACCACCAGGGCCAGTTCGCCGCTTCCACCATTTCCTTCAACCTTGCCGAAGGGGTCTCGCTGTCGCAGGCCACCGACGCGGTCAAGGCGGAGATGGCGCGCATCGGCGTGCCGGAGACGCTGCAGGCCAATTTCCAGGGCAGCGCCAAGGCCTTCCAGGATTCGCTCAAGAGCCAGCCGCTGCTGATCCTGGCCGCGCTGATCACCATCTATATCGTGCTCGGCATGTTGTACGAGAGCTATGTGCATCCGCTCACCATCCTGTCCACGCTGCCGTCGGCCGGCGTGGGCGCGCTGCTGGCGCTGCTGGCCTCGGGCACGGATTTCAGCATCATCGCGCTGATCGGCGTGATCCTGCTGATCGGCATCGTCAAGAAGAACGCCATCATGATGATCGACTTCGCCATCGACGCCGAGCGGCGCGAGGGCCTGTCGCCGCACGACGCCATCTACCGTGCGTGCCTGCTGCGCTTTCGCCCCATCCTGATGACCACCATGGCCGCCCTGCTCGGCGCCATCCCGCTGGCGATCGGCCACGGCGACGGCGCCGAGCTGCGCGCGCCGCTGGGCATCTCCATCGTCGGCGGGCTGGTGGTCAGCCAGTTGCTGACGCTGTACACGACGCCCGTGGTGTACCTGACGCTGGACCGCTGGCGCCTGAAGGTGAAAGCCTGGCGCCAGCGCCGCTCCGCCCTGCCTCCGGCCACGGCCAGCCTCGAACCCTGAATGCGATCCATGAACGCTTTTCTCCGCCTCCCTACCCTCTCCTTCCCGGCGACCGCGCTGACGGTAGCCTGCGCCGTGCTGCTGGGCGGCTGCGCCGTGGGTCCCGACTACAAGCGGCCCGACGCACCGTCCACCCCGGCCTTCAAGGAAGCACCCGCCGACACCTCGCAGTGGGGCGAGTGGAAACCGGCCGAGCCGCAGGATGCCAGCGCGCGCAGCAACTGGTGGGCGGTGTTCAACGATCTGCAGCTCGACGCGCTGATGGCGCAGGTGAAGGTGTCGAACCAGAACATCAAGGCCGCCGAGGCACAGTACCGGCAGGCCGCCGCCGCGCTGCAATCGGCGCGCGCGGGCTATTTCCCCACGGTGGGCGCCTCCGCCGCGCTCGACCGCGCGCGCGGCAGCAACGGCCAGATCGGCAACGGGCAGAGCGCCTCGCTGTCGGCCAGTTGGGAAATCGATGTGTGGGGCCGCGTGCGCAGGCAGGTGGAAAGCAGCGAAGCCAGCGCGCAGGCCAGCCAGGCCGACCTGGCCTCGACGCTGTTGTCCACGCAGGCTACGCTCGCGCAAAGCTACTTCCTGCTGCGCATCGCCGATCAGCAGAAGGCTTTGCTGGACCGCACGGTGGTCGACTACGAAAAATCACTGCAGCTGGTACGCAATCAGTACGCGGCCGGCACCGCCCAGCGCTCCGACGTGCTGCAATCCGAGACCCAGCTCAAGTCCGCCCAGGCGCAGCAGATCGATATCCAGATCACGCGCGCGCAGCTCGAGCACGCCCTGGCCATCCTGACCGGCAGGCCACCAGCCGACCTCTCCATCGCGCCGCAGGACTACGCCGCCGCCGTGCCGCGCGTACCCATCGCGGTGCCGTCCGCGCTGCTGGAGCGCCGGCCCGATATCGGCGCGGCCGAGCGCCGCATGGCCGCGGCCAACGCCCAGATTGGCGTGGCGCAGGCGGCTTATTACCCGACGCTGTCGCTGTCGGCCACCGGCGGGCTTTCCGCCAGCACGCTGGCGCGCTGGCTGTCGCTGCCGGACCGCGTATGGTCGATCGGCCCGGCGCTGGCCGGCACGCTGTTCGACGGCGGCCTGCGCAGCGCGGCCAAGGCGCAAGCGGTGGCCGCCTACGACCAGGCCGTGGCCAACTACCGCCAGACGGTGCTAGCCGCGTTCCAGGAAGTCGAGGACAACCTGGCCGCCGCCCGGTTGCTGGAGCAGGAATTCGCGGTGCAGAACGACGCGCTGCGCTCCGCGCGCGATGCGCTGGCGCTGGTCAACAACCGCTACCGCGCCGGTACCGCCAGCCTGCTGGATGTGCTGACCGCGCAGACTACGGCTTATACGGCCGAGCGCACCGCGCTGACCATTGCAGGCCGCCAGTACACGACCAGCTCGGTGCTGATCAAGGCGCTGGGTGGCGGGTGGCATATCGAGACGGATAGCGCGTCGAATACGGCACCGGCTGGCACGGCGCCCAGCGGCTCGGCAACGCAGTAGCGCGTAGCCATGGGAGCCTTGCCGCCGCCCTATGCCGGCGGGAAGCACACCCGCACCAGCAGGCCCTTGCCCCGCGCCCCATCCAGCAGCGCCAGCGACGCGCCATGCGCGGCAGCGATGTCGCGCACGATGGTGAGGCCAAGCCCCGAGCCCGCGGGCGCCGCCTCACCAAGCGCCTTCAAACCCGCCGCCTTGCCGCGGTAGAACGGCTCCAGCACCGCCGCGCGGTCCGCGACGGGAATGCCGGGGCCGTCGTCCTCCACTTCCAGCACCACGGCTTCGCCAGCGCGCAAGACACGCGCCGTGACCACGCCGCCCGATGGCGTATAGCGCAGCGCGTTGTCGACCAGGTTGGTCACCAGCTCGTGCAGCAGGTCGGTACCGAGCACTTGCTGCACGCGCTCGCCCTCGAAGCCCAGGTCGATGCGGCGCGTGCGCGCGGCGGGCGTGAGTTCGAGGCAGACCTCTTTCACCAACGCCGCGAGATCCAGCGCGCGCGGCGCCTCGTCCCCGCCGTGCGCCGCGCGCGCCATCGACAGCAGGCGGTCGGCCAGCGCGGCCATGCGCGCGGTGCTTTCGGCCAGGCCCTGCGCGATGCGCCGCTGCTCGTCGGGATCGTGCTCGCGCGCGGCCAGCTGGGCTTGCGTGTGCAGCACCGCGAGCGGCGTGCGCAGCTGGTGGGCGGCGTCGGCGATAAAGCGGCGCTGCGCGGCGAGCACCTGTTCCAGCCGCGCCATATAGCCGTTCATGGCCACCACCAGCGGCGCGGCCTCGCGCGGGGCGCTGTCAAGCGACAGCGGCGTGGTGGCGCCGGGCTGGCGTTGCGCCACCTCTTCGCGCAGCGCATCGAGGGGCGCCAGCGCGCGCCGCGTGAACAGCCAGATCACCAGCACCGCGGCCAGCACCAGCATCAGCTGGCCCCACAGCACATCGAACAGGATGTTGCGCGTCAGCGCCTGGCGCGAGTCGAGGGTTTCGCCGACCTCGATCAAGGCCATGCCGCCGTGCGTGCCGCTGGCGTCCATCACCGGCTGGCGCAGCGCGGCGATGCGGATCGGCTGGCCACGGTAGGTGCGGTCGTAGAAGCTCACCAGCGCGGGATACAGCTTGGTGCGCGGCTGGCTGGCATCGAACGGCGGCAGGTCGTCGTAGCCCGAGACGAACTCGCCATGCACGCCGCTGACGCGGTAGAACATGGTGGCGTTCATGCCCACCTCGAAGGTATCGAGCGAGATGTACGGCACGTCCACGCGCACGCCTTCCGGGGTGAGCGTGATGCGCTCGGAGATATTGCGCGCCGATGCCAGCAAGGTGCGATCATAGGCCTGGTCGGCGGATTCCAGCGCATTGAAGTAAGCCACCACGCCGTATACGGCCTGCAGCACCAGCATGGGCGGGATCAGCCACCACAGCAGGCGCGCGCGCAGGCTAGCGGCGCGCTTGCTCGGTTCAGCCACCGCTGGGCTCCAGCACGTAGCCCAGCCCGCGCAGGGTCACGATGGCGGCGCCCGAGCCTTCGAGCTTGCGGCGCAGGCGATGCACGTAGACCTCGATCACATCCGGCTGGGTGTCGTCGGCCAGGGTGAAGATGCTGGCGTAGATGCGGTCCTTGCTGACGGTCTTGCCCGGCGGCGTCATCAGGATCTCCAGCACCGCATGCTCGCGCGGCGTCAGCGCCAGCGGCACGCCGCCCACCTGGAAATGGCGCGACACGGTATCGAAGCCCAGGCCGCCGCACACCACCAGCGGCGCTTCGGTCTGGCGCGCGCGGCGCAGCAACGCCTTCACGCGCGCCTCGAACTCGGCCAGGTCGAAGGGCTTGGCCATGTAGTCGTCGGCCCCAAGATCCAGGCCCTTGACCCGGTCGCCCACCTCGCCGCGCGCGGTCAGGATCATCACCGGCACGCGGCAGCCGCGAGCGCGCAGGCGCGCGAGCAGGTCCAGGCCGTCGCGGTCGGGCAGGGTCAGGTCCAGCAGCACCAGCGCGTAGTCGCTGCCGGCCCCGCCCGCGCTGCCGGCGTGCGTGCTGAACAGCAAGGATTCCGCGCTGGCCGCGTCGGCCGCGCGCTCCACGGTGAAATGCAGCGCGCGCAGCGCCTGCATCACCCAGGTGGCCAGTTCATCGTGGTCCTCGACCAGCAGTACTCTCATGGAAAGGTCTTCTCCTGCTTGTTTCCAGCTGGCGTCACGCTATGCCACTGCAGTTTGCTCCCCTCTCCCGCATGGCGGGAGAGGGGCCGGGGGAGAGGGCGGGCGCTTCAAATACCGCCGTCGTGCTGGACAACACCACGGGCTCCGCGTCAAGTGGCTCCTAGCTGATATGACTCCCCCCGGCCCTCTCCCCCTGAGGGGAGAGGGAGAGACAGCCGTCGTCATGGCGCGCCGCTTTGGCCCGTCCGGCGGCTTCGTCCAGCACTTCTGGGCGCGCTTTGTTATGCCTGATTTTCGCATTGGCGGCCAGCGGATTTGTTCGGGATTTCCCGGTAAGCTGTCTGCCGTCCAATCGCCCCCCGAGGAGAATCGATGCGCCACGTCCTGGCCGCCCTGCGTTTTGCCTGCGCGGCGCTCGCCCTCGCCGCTGCCTGCGCGCGGCCGGCGGCCGCCGCGCCGGAATGCATCGTGCCCGCCAAGCCCGGCGGCGGCTTCGACCTGACCTGCAAGCTGGCGCAGCGCGCGCTGCTCGAAGCCGGACTGACCGAGCAGCCGATGCGGCTGGCCTACGTGCCGGGCGGTATCGGCGCGGTGGCCTACAACAGCATCGTGGCGCAACGCCCCGCCGAGCCCGATACCATCGTAGCCTTTTCAGACGGCTCGCTTCTGGCTTTGGCTGAAGGCAAGTTCGGTAAGTACGGCGCGGCGGACGTGCGCTGGGTCGGCGTGCTCGGCACCGATTACGGCGTGATCGCGGTGCGTGCCGATTCGCCCTTCAAGAGCCTGAAGGACCTGGTGGCCGCGCTCAGGTCGGATCCGGACCAGGTGCTGTTCGGGGCAGGCGGCACCATCGGCAACCAGGACTGGATAAAGGCCGCGCTGGTGGCCCGGCAGGCCGGGGTGGGCTACAAGCGCATGCGCTTCGTGGGTTTCGAGGGCGGTGGCGAGGCCTTTACGGCGCTGCAGGCCGGGCACGTCCAGGCGGTGTCCGGCGACGCATCGGAGGCCGCCATGCAGCTCGGCGCGGGCGGCATCCGCATCCTGGCCGTGCTGGCGGAGCAGCGCCTGCCCGGCAGGCTGGCCAGCGTGCCCACTGCGCGCGAGCAGGGCTTCGACATTGTCTGGCCCATCCTGCGCGGCTTCTACATGGGCCCCAAGGTGCCGCAGGCCGACTACCGGCGCTGGGCCAACCGCTTCGAGCGGTTGCAGGCCAGCCCGGCATTCGCCAGGCTGCGCGCGGAGCAAGGCCTGTTTCCTGTCGACCTGGGCGGTGCGGACCTGGATACCTACGTGCAGCGGACGGTGCAGCGCTACAGCACGCTGGCCAAGGAATTCGGGCTGGCCCGATAGGCCTGATAGGACCGATAGCTGCCGATATCGGCTACGGCCGGGCAGGCACCTCCGGACGCGGCAGCGGCTGCTTGCTCACCCGCTCCTTGAGCCAGGTGGCGGCCTTGCCGAGCGGCCGCTGCTTGTGCCACACCAGCTCCATGGCCACCGGCCAGTCCTGGTCGTCGAACTCCAGCGCGGGCGACACCAGTTGCGTGCCCGCCGGCGAGTTGGCCGCCACGTGCCAGGGCACGAAGGCCCATCCCAGCCGGCGCTTGACCAGCTCGACGATGACCCACTGGCTCTCCACCCACCAGACTTCTGCGGCCACGCGCAGGCGCATTTTTTCCTCGCTGTCGGTGCGGGTCGCCACCATCAGTTGGCGGTAGCGCTTGAGTTCTTCCCAGCCCACGCGCTGGTCCGCAAGCGGATGGTCGGGGGCGCAGATGATCCGCATCGGCACCCAGCCCAGCGCGCGGAAACCCAGCTCCGGCGGCAGCACTTCCTGGCGCCACATGAGCCCCAAGTCCGCGCAGCGCTCCAGCACCAGCCGGCTTACGTCTTCCATCAAGGGGAACAGCAGCTCCAGCTCCACTGCCGGGAAGCGCGCGGAGAATTCCTCCAGCATCACGCCCAGGGTTTCCTCCGGATACAGCTCGTCCACCGCCAGCACCAGCCGGCTCTCCACGCCCTCGCCCAGGCTCTTGGCCACGCCGCGGAAATGCTCGCAGCGCTCCAGGATCACGCGCGCTTCTGCCAACAGGCGTTCGCCCGCGGGGGTCAGGGTGGGATAGCGCCCGCCGCGGTCGAACAACTGGTTGCCCAGGTCGATCTCGAGATTGGACACGGCCGCGCTGACGACCGACTGGGCCTTGCCCAGGCGGCGCGCCGCAGCGGAGAAAGAGCCGCACTCGGCGGCGGCGGCAAAGGCCTGGAGTTGCTCTAGCGAGAGGCTCATGTCGATTCCTTGAGACGGGCCGCCGGCCCATCCATCGGTTTTAGCGATAGAACCTAACTTTACCATCCCAGAATACTCGATAGAATGGCCTCATTCACGCCAGACAGGAAGTATCATGCGCAGCACCAAGGACAGAATTCGTCACACCATCGGCTTTGAAGTGATCGGCTTGCTGATTGTCGCGCCGGTCGGCAGCTGGGTGTTTGGCTTCGCCCTGCACCAGATCGGCATCCTCGCCGTGGTGGCATCGGTGATCGCCGCCGCCTGGAACTACATCTACAACGTGCTGTTCGACAAGGCCATGCTTCGGTTCACCGGGCAGCTGCGCAAGCCGGTGCCCGTGCGGGTGCTCCACGCCATCCTGTTCGAACTGGGCCTGCTGGTGGTGTTCCTGCCGATGGTGGCGTGGTACCTCGACATGAGCCTCATCGATGCGTTCATCATGGACATCGCCTTAGCGGCCTTCTACGTGGTCTATGCGTTCGTCTACAACTGGGCCTACGACGCCGTGTTCCCGGTGGCCAACACTGTGGGGAAAAGCGGGCAGGCCACGGAGGCGATCGCGAAGTCAGCCTGCTGACCCGGCGATAAGAAAGCAAAAGCGGATGCCGACGGCATCCGCTTTTTGCTTTTTGGCGAGCCGCTTCGTCTGGCTACGGGTGGCGGCGTTGATCCTTACCTGCGGTCGGGCGTAGCCACGTTACCGACCACGCCGCCCAGCGCTGCGCCACCGATGGTAGCCGCCGGGCCGCCGACCAGCGCTGCGCCAGCCACGCCGCCGACACCCGCGCCGATGGCGGTATTGCGCTGCTTGGGCGTCATGTCGGCACAACCCGCCACGCTCAGCAGGGTGGCAAGCAGGATAGACAGGGTTACGGTACGCATGATGAGGCTCCTTGTGGGATATGCGGCATTTGCTTTGGGCCTGGCAATGCAACCAGGCATCGTTATCGCGTATTACCGCAAGGTCCACATCTGCGGCAGGTGCGTTCAGTATGGGGCTCGGGGACGCTTTGCGTGACGGGGGCATGGCCGAACATCGTGTCAGCGGATTCCCACAAACCCCGTGCCCAGGACGTGTATGCGCCGCTTACTTGCGGGTTTCCCCGCACACCGGCCATCTTGAAGCCTCCGCGCATTTAGTTATACTACATAACAATATTGCCGCCGGCCGCCCGCTCCGCATGGAGCACGCACGGCACGGGCAATCCATGACAAGCCGTGGAGACAACACCATGAAGATCGCGATTGCCGGTGGCGGCATCGGTGGCCTGACGCTGGCACTGCTTTGCCACCGGCACGGCATCGAGGTCGAGGTCTGGGAAGCCAGCGAGACGCTGCGCCCGCTCGGCGTAGGCATCAACCTGCTGCCGCACGCCGTGCGCGAGCTGTCCGAGCTCGGGTTGCACGATGCGCTGGCCGAGCTGGCGGTGCAGACCTCCTCCCTCTCCTACTACAACAAGCTTGGCCAGCGCATCTGGCACGAGCCGCGCGGGCGCGCGGCGGGCTACGACCAGCCGCAGTTCTCCATCCATCGCGGCGAATTCCAGATGCTGCTCTACCGCACCGTGGTGGAACGCCTGGGGGCCGACAGCGTGCATGCCGGCCACACGTTTGAGGCGGTCGCGAGCACCGGCGCGCGCGCCGCAGACCCCGTGGAGTTCACGCTGCGCCGGCGCAGCGACAACGCGCAAGTCACGGCGCGGGCCGATGTGCTGGTGGGCGCCGACGGCATCCACTCCGCCGTGCGCCGCCACTTCTATCCGCAGGGCGACGCGCCGCGCTTCTCGCGCCGCACGCTGTGGCGCGCCGTTACCGAGGCGCCGCCGTACCTGGACGGCAGCTCGATGTTCATGGCGGGCCACCAGGACCAGAAGTTCGTGGCCTACCCGATCTCCGAGCCGCTGCGCCGCAAGGGGCGCTCGCTGGTCAACTGGATTGCCGAGCTGCGCGTGCCCGACAGCGCGCCGGATACCCCGCCGCGCAGCGACTGGAACAAAGAGGTCGACAAGTCCGTGTTCCGCGAAGCCTTTGCCGGCTGGCGCTGGGACTGGATCGACATCCCCGCGCTGATCGACGGCGCGCAGGCCATCTACGAATTCCCCATGGTCGACAAGGACACGCTGCCGCGCTGGACCTTCGATCGCGTGACGCTGCTGGGAGACGCCGCCCACCCGATGTACCCGATCGGCTCCAACGGCAGCGCGCAGGCCATCCTCGATGCGCGCTACCTGATGGACAGCCTCTTGGCCAACGGCGCGCCGCGCGACGTCTGCGGCACCGGCTACGCGCTGCGCGAGTACGAGGCGGAGCGACTGCCGCGCACCGCGGCCATCGTGCTGCGCAACCGCATGAACGGGCCCGAGCAGGTCATGCAGCTGGCCGAGCAGCGCGCGCCGCAAGGCTTCAGCGATATCGAAAGCGTGATCCCGCGCACCGAGCTCGAAGCGATTGCGCTGCGCTACAAGCAGCTCGCCGGCTTCGACCGGCAATCGCTGCAGGTGCCGCCGCGCTAAGCGGGCCGCGCGCCTGTGATTGCGCCAGTCCGTCGAATCATGCCCCCCGACCGGCCCTGAGAGCCGGGTAATTCGAAGATAAGGAGACATCGTGCCGCGCCCCAGCCTTACCCGCCTTGCCACGCCCGCCACCCGCCTTGCGCTCGCCGTCACCGCCGGCCTTGTCTGCGCGCTTGGCGCCGCACCCGTGTTTGCCGAAGTGACGGTCGGCGTCAGCATCGCGTCGACCGGCCCCTCGGCCTCGCTCGGCATCCCGCAGAAAAACAGCATGCCCTTCCTGCCGGAGACCATCGGCGGCGAAAAGGTCCGCTACATCGTGCTGGACGACGGCTCCGATCCCACCCAGGCCACCAAGGTGGCGCGCCGCTTCGTCAGCGAAGACAAGGTCGACATCATCCTCGGCTCGTCGGCGGTGGCGCCATCGATCGCGATTGCCGAAGTGGCCGACGAGAGCCAGACCGTGCAGCTAGCCTTCTCGCCAATCGAGCTCAAGCCCGGGCGCGGCGAATGGACCTATCGCCTGGCACAGCCGGTCAAGCTGATGGCCGAAGCCGTGGCGGATGCGGCGCACGCGAGAGGCGTCAAGACCATCGCCTTCATCGGCTTTGCCGACGCCTACGGCGAAACCTGGCTCAAGGAATTCACCACCGCCGCCACCGCGCGCGGCATGCGCCTGGTGGCCACCGAACGCTATGCGCGCTCGGACACCAGCGTGACCGCGCAAACGCTCAAGCTGATCGCCGCCCGCCCCGACGCGGTGCTGATCGCCGGCGCCGGCACCGGCGCGGCCCTGCCCCACACCACGCTGCGCGAGCGCGGGTTCGCGAGCCCGGTCTACCACACGCACGGCGCGGCCACCAAGGACCTGATCCGCATCGGCGGCAAGGCCGTCAACGGCTCCATCCTGCCGGCCGGGCCGGTGATCGTGGCCGAGCAGCTGCCCGACAGCGCCGCCACCAAGAAGCCGGGACTGGACTATGTGGGCCGCTACGAGAAACTGTACGGGCCCGACAGCCGCACCCAGTTCGGCGCCCACCCGTACGATGCGGGCCTGGTGCTGCAGCGCATCGTGCCGGTGGCGCTCAAGCAGGCCAAGCCGGGCACGCCGGCATTCCGCAAAGCCCTCAAGGCCGCGCTGGAGAGCGAACGCGATATCGTGGTGTCGCACGGCGTGCTGAACTACACCGCGCAGGATCACTTCGGCTTCGACACACGCGGCCGCGTGATGCTGACCATCGACAACGGCAACTGGAAGCTGCTGAAATGACCTCGCCCGCCGCGCCCCTCGCCATCGCCGCCCTGCCCACGCCCACGCTGGAGCATGTGGCGGACTTCAGCTTCCGGCTGGCGCCGGCCACCGAGGTGGGCACGAGCGCGCTGGGCAACCGGCGGGTCATCCCCATCCTCGACGGCGTAGTTTCCGGGCCGCGCCTGCAAGGGCGCATCCTGCCCGGCGGGGCGGACTTCCAGCT
Source organism: Cupriavidus sp. CuC1 (assembly GCF_044627735.1). NCBI lineage: Bacteria > Pseudomonadati > Pseudomonadota > Betaproteobacteria > Burkholderiales > Burkholderiaceae > Cupriavidus > Cupriavidus sp. CuC1. The sequence goes on from NZ_JBIUHC010000117.1 coordinate 16,512, forward strand.
GGTGCGCCACGACGCCGGCAACGGCATCGTCGTGGCCGACATCGAGGCCCGCTACGTGCTGGAGACCGGCGACGGCGAGCGCATCTACATCGTCAACGCCGGCGTGCGCAGCGGCCCGGTCGAGCTGATCGCGCGCCTGGCCGGCGGCGAGATCGTCGACCCGCGCCTGATCTATTTCCGCACCGCGCCCCGCTTCGAGACGTCGGCGCCCGGCTACGACTGGCTCATGCAGCACCTGTTTGTCGCCACCGGCGCCCGCTATCCGGACCGGGTGGAAATGCGGTATTTTCGCGTCATGTAGGCGGCCCGTTTTTTCCGCCAGCCCATCCCCCTTACCGCTACCACCCACACTCATCGACTGACGCCAAGGCCTCATGACCACAGCAAAGGCGCGAGCGCGCCGCAGCCGCGATGCCCTCGCCCCCGATCCCGCCGGCGCCAGCCAGGCAGCCGATGCACCCGGCGGGTTCGATCCGCATATCGCCGACGTCGACTATGGCGTGCTCGACAGCCTGGTCGGCTACGCCATCCGCCGCGCGCAGATCCGCATCTACGAAGACTTCGTGCAATCGCTGGCGCAGTGGAACATCACGCCGCCGCGTTTCTCCGCGCTCGTGATCGTCTCGCGCAATCCGCTGCTCAAGCTGACCGAGCTGGCCAGCATCCTGGGCATTGCGCGCTCGGGTGCGGTGCTGCTGGTCGACGCGCTGGAAGACATGAAGCTGGTTGCGCGCCGCCCGGCGCCGCACGACCGCCGCGCCTACAGCCTGGTGCTGACCACAGCGGGACGGCGCACGCTGGAAGCCGCCACCGCCGCGGTGTGCGCGCATGACGCGCGCGTCGCGGGTGCATTGTCGGCGCAGGAGCAAGACACGCTGCGCGCGCTGCTCGGCAAGCTCGCGCCACCTCAGCCAGTGGGTGCCGCCCAGATGGCAGAGCCGACGAACGCTGCGCAAGACTAGACGGAAATTCTGGGGAAAATCCTGCGGAAATCGAAAGGCGGCGTCATCCGCGCCCAGGCCCATGCGTTAACATGGGCACCATGCCGAAACGCCCTTCCCCAATTCTTCGCCGCCTGCTGCCGCTTTGCGTCGCCGGGCTGTTGTGCATCAGCGGCCTGAGCGCCGCCACCGCTAAGACCACCGTTCACAAGACCAAGGCCGCCCACGCCGCTGCCCAGCCCGCCGAGCCGCGCTCGGGCCTGCCGGGCAGCGTGACGGCCGCGCTCAAGCGCGCGCATGTGCCCGCCTCGGCCACCAGCTTCTACGTGATCAAGGTCGGCGCGCCGGCGCCCCGCGCAAGCTGGAACGCGCAGACGCCGATGAACCCGGCTTCCACCATGAAGCTGGTCACCACCTTCGCCGGGCTCCAGCTGCTTGGCCCCGGCTACCGCTGGCAGACCGCGCTCTACGCCGACAACCAGCCGGGTGCCGACGGCACCGTCAACGGCAATGTCTATCTGCGCGGCTATGGCGACCCCAAGCTGGTGCCCGAAGAAATGGCCAAGCTGGTCAACGCCGCCCGCACCGCGGGCGCCACCACCATCAACGGCGACCTGGTGCTGGACCGCAGCTACTTCGATTCCACCCTCGACAACGGCGCCACCATCGACGGCGAAACCCAGCGCGCCTACAACGTCAGCCCCGACGCGCTGCTCTACGCCTTCAAGACGCTGTCGTTTACCATCACGCCCGACCCGGTCAACCAGTCGGTCGCGGTATCGGTCACGCCCGCGCTGGCGCAGCTCAAGCTCGACAACCGCCTCGCGCTGTCCAACGGCAAATGCGGCAACTGGTCGGCACGCGCCCGCCCCGCCGTCACGCCGCAACCCGACGGCACCGTGCTGGCCTCTTTCGACGGCAGCTACGCCGCCGACTGCGGCGAACACGTGGTCAATATCGCCACGCTCTCGCACAACGAGTTCGCCTGGGGCGGCTTCGTCGCCGAGTGGCAACTGGCCGGCGGCCGTTTCACCCACCAGCCAGCCCTGCGCATGGGCCGCGCCCCGCGCAACGCCTTCCTGCTGGCACGCCACTATGGCCAGCCCCTGTCGGAAATCGTGCGCGACATCAACAAGTTCTCGAACAATGTGATGGCTCGCCAGCTTTACCTGACCATCGGCGCGGAGATGGATCGCGGCGGTCCGGCCAGCACGACGCGCTCGGCCAAGGTGGTGCAGCGCTGGCTGGCGCGCCAGGGGCTGGACATGCCCGGCCTGGTGCTGGACAACGGCTCCGGGCTATCGCGTGAAGAACGGATCAGTGCCTACGATATGTCGCGGCTGCTGCAGCAAGCGCTGGCCAGCGAAGTCGGGCCGGTGCTGATGGATTCGCTGCCGATCCTCGGCGTCGATGGCACGCTGCGCAACCGCCTGACGCGCGCCGGCGCGGCCGGCAATGCCTACATGAAGACAGGAACGTTGAACGATGTCCGGGCGCTTGCCGGCTATGTCGATGCCCTGAACGGCGAGCGGTATGTGGTGGTCAGCTACATCAACCACGCCAACGCAGCACAAGCCCGCGAAGCCCACGACGCCCTGTTGCAATGGGTGTATCAGGGCGCACCCTGAGTGGCGTGATACTGGCAGCCGGTACGGAAGAACGGTGAGATCACGCCCTTGCGAGCGCCCGCCCTCTCCCCCGGCCCCTCTCCCGCAAGCGGGAGAGGGGAGCCAACCACCGGCAAGATCATCCAACTGTGGTAGCCGTGTTTCCCGCCAGTCAGGCGGGAATCACCCCAGCGCGATGCGAAGCGAGCCGTCAAGGTGTGCAGAGGCCGTATGGCGCGCCTTTTTTGCCTACTTTTTTGGCAAGACAAAAAAGTAGGTCGCCGCCCCGCAGGGGCGGTGAAACTGCAGTTGCTTTTGACGTTAGGCAGTTGAAGCTGATTTTGCAGTTGCAGTTGCAGTTGCAGTTGCAGTTGCAGTTGCAGTTGCAGTTGCAGTTGCAGTTGCAGCTGACCCCGCCCCTACCCCCCTTACCCCCCAAACGCAGCAGCAGCCCGCTGCAACCGATCCCGAACCCCATCCCACTCATGCCCAGCCGGCAAGGCCTCAAACACCAGCCGCGCAAACCCATCCCCATCCAGCCTGCGCAACAAGCTATAAAGCGCACGCGCATAACCCTCGGCATCGGCAGGCGCCTGCACCCAAACGCACCGCGGATCAGCAGCAGCCTGAACACCAACCCACGCCACTCGCGCGTCGGCGGGCAAATCGACCAGTTGCGCAGGCAGATCCGCAGCAGAACACAAACCCAACGGCGTATGCGGCGCATAGTGCGCCTTCAGCGTACCTGAGGCGCGCGGCGCCGCGGCATCCGGCGGCAGCGGCGTGACGCCCAGCACCTGCGCCATCATGGCCGGCGTGATCGCGCCGGGGCGCAGCAATACCGGGCCAATGCCCTGCTCCAGCCGCGACAGGTCGACGATGGTCGATTCGATGCCAACCTCAACGCCATCGCCTTCAAGCACGAAGACAGCGTCGCCAAACTCATCGCGCACATGCTGCGCCGTGGTCGGGCTGACCTGGCCAAACTTGTTCGCGGACGGCGCGGCAATGCCGCCGCGGCCACGCTTGAAGCGGCTAAGCAGCGCCTGCGCGACCGGATGCAAGGGACAACGCAGGCCAATGCTGTCCTGGCCACCGGCAACCGCCGCCGGGATATGCGCGGCGCGCTTGAGGATCAGCGTGAGCGGGCCGGGCCAGAAGGCGTCGATCAGCGCTTGCGCGGCCGGCGGCACGTCGTCCACCCAGTAGCTGATATCGCCGCCGTCCACCACGTGGACGATGATCGGGTGATTGGACGGGCGGCCCTTGGCCGCGTAGATACGGGCGACGGCCTCGGGGTTCTCCGCGTCGGCACCGAGGCCATAGACCGTCTCGGTCGGGAAGGCGACCAGCTCGCCGGCCTCCAGCAGTTGGACCGCTTGGTCAAGTTCGGCGGACGTGGGCATGCGCGACATCGGGAATCTCTTGGGTGGCGTTACTACGAAGCTACGAAGCTATCAGGGCGCAATATGCAGCGCTGTCAGGGCCGCGTCGAAGGCGCGCTCGGCGTCAGCTGCCTCGCCGCCCACGCAATTCACGTGGCCCATCTTGCGCGAGGGGCGGGCATCGCTCTTGCCATACAGGTGCAGCTTGGCGCCCGGTTGCGCCACGACTTCGTCCCAGGCCGGCGTGCGCTCCAGGCCGAACTCGAACCACACATCGCCCAGCAGGTTGAGCATCTTGCCGGCCGAATGCTGGCGCGTGCTGCCCAGCGGCAGGCGAGCCATGGCGCGCACCTGCTGCTCGAACTGGCTGGTTTCGCAGGCGTCCATGGTGATGTGGCCGGAGTTGTGCGGGCGCGGCGCCATTTCGTTGGCGACCAGCGAGCCGTCGGTCAGCACGAAGAACTCGATGCACAGCACGCCCACATAGCCCATCTCGGTGGTGATGGTGGCGGCGGCGGCGCGGGCGCGCGCGGCGATCTCGTCGGAGACGCTGGCGGACGGCATCACGGTGGAGAACAGGATACCGTCGCGGTGCACGTTTTCGGCGAGCGGCCAAGTGGCGGTGGTGCCGTCCGCGGCGCGCGCGGCCAGTACCGAGACCTCGTAGGCCAGCGGCAGCATCTGCTCCAGCACGCACGGCACGTGCTGCATCGCGCGCCAGGCGGCGCGCACGTCTTCGCGGGTTTTGACACGGGCCTGCCCCTTGCCGTCGTAGCCCATGCGCGCGGTCTTGAGGATGCCGGGCAGCAGGTGCTCGGGCAACTGGTCGACGTCGGCGTCGTGCTGGATCACCCAGTGCGGCGCGGTGGGCACGCCGGTGCGCTCGGCGCAGGAGGCGAAGAACTTCTTCTCGCCAATGCGGTTCTGCGCGATCGACACGCAATAGCCGCGCGGCGCGACGAAGGCGCCGAGCTGCTCGAGCCGGTCGAGCGAGAGCGAGGGCACGTTCTCGAACTCGGTGGTCACCGCCGGGCATAGCTTGGCCATCTCGGCCAGCGCAGCTTCATCCGTATAGGCCGCGCAGATGTGCTTCTCGGCGATCGTGCCGGCCGGGCTGTCCTGGTCCGGATCGAGCACGCAAACCTTGTAGCCCATTGACTGCGCGGCATGGGTGAACATGCGGCCGAGCTGGCCGCCGCCCAGCATGCCAAGCCAGGCGCCGGGCAGCACCGGCGCGCTGGGATTGTCGATGCCGAACTCGGCACGCGACTCCGGCGTGTGGGCTTCGACCAGGTGGGGATGGATATCGGTGGGCATTGCGCGTCTTTCCGGATTCGGGGCTTAGGGCTAGTCGGTGTGCGTGCGCCTACACCGGCAGCGTCATGGCGCGGGCGGCTTCGGTCTGCTTGGCGCGGAACGCTTCCAGCGCGGCGGCCAGCGCGTCGTCGGTGGTGGCCAGCGTGGCGATGGCGTGCAGCGCGGCATTGGCGGCACCCGCTTCGCCGATGGCGAAGGTGGCAACCGGCACGCCTTTGGGCATCTGCACGATCGACAGCAGCGAGTCTTCGCCGCGCAGGTAGCGAGATGGCACCGGCACGCCGAACACCGGCACGATGGTCTTGGCGGCGATCATGCCGGGCAGGTGCGCAGCGCCGCCGGCACCGGCGATGATGGCGCGCAGGCCGCGCGCGCGCGCGGTGGCGGCGTATTCGAACATGTCGTCGGCCATGCGGTGGGCGGAGACCACGCGTGCCTCGAAAGCCACGCCGAAATCCTTCAGCATGGCGACCGCGTTCTGCATCACGTCCCAGTCGGAACTGCTGCCCATCACAACGCCGACGAGCGGCTTGGCTGTATTGCTCACGTTAAATCCTTAAATATCGTCTGGCGCATATTGATTGCGCCAGCTTTCGCCTTGCGTTTTTTCGCGCCCCTCTCCCCCTGAGGGGAGAGGGAGTCAACACCGTCGTCATTCCGAACGGCATTGGCGCGACTGCCGGCTTCGGCCAGCACCTGCGCCGCCCCAACAATTACTGCAGTTCCTCGCCGGTCAGGCGCGTCAGCGCCTCGCGGTACTTGGCGGCGGTCTTCTCGATCACGTCGGCGGGCAGTGCCGGCGCCGGGGCGGTCTTGGGCCAGGGCTTGCCGTCGATGCGCACGGCTTCCAGCCAGTCGCGCACGAACTGCTTGTCGAATGACGGCGGGTTGGTGCCGACCTGGTACGAATCCGCGGGCCAGAAGCGCGAGGAATCGGCGGTCAGCACTTCGTCCATCAGCGTCAGCGTGCCGTTCTCGTCCAGGCCGAACTCGAACTTGGTGTCGGCGATGATGATGCCGCGGGTGGCGGCGTAGTCGGCCGCTTCCTTGTACAGGCGGATCGAGATGTCGCGCATCTGGCGCGCCAGTTCGGCGCCGATGCGGGCTTCGGTTTCCGCAAAGGAGATGTTCTCGTCGTGCTCGCCCATCTCGGCCTTGGCGGCCGGGGTGAAGATCGGCTCGGGCAGCTTCTGCGCGTTCTGCAGGCCGGCGGGCAGCTCGATGCCGCACACGCTGCCGGTGGCCTGGTAGTCCTTCCAGCCGCTGCCTGCCAGGTAGCCGCGCACCACGGCTTCCACCAGGATCGGCTTGAGGCGCTTGACCACCACGGCACGGCCTTGCACCTGCTCGACCTCGGCCGGGCTCACCACGGTCTCGGCGGCTATGCCGGTTTCGTGGTTCGGCACGATGTGGGCCAGCTTCTTGAACCAGAAGTTGGCCATCTGGTTGAGCACGCGGCCCTTGGCCGGGATCGGCTCGCCCAGGATGACGTCAAAGGCCGACAGGCGGTCGGTGGTGACGATCAGCAGCTTGTCGTCGCCGACAGCGTAGTTGTCGCGGACCTTGCCGTGGCCGAGCAGCGGCAGCGAAGTGATGGAGGACTGATAGAGAGCGTTCGACATGGTGGTTCGGTGGTTCCGATGGGAGGCACTAACAGAATGATTCTGGCGTCGGGCCAGAACAACTGCTTCGCTTCATTTTGTTAGCGCTTTTCAGGCTCCGGCGCCGGGGCCTGAAAAGCGTCGTCCCCGCACCTCTCCTTTTGACGGGATCGGGGCGGGGACGGCACGGGTCCTGCTTACTGCACGACCTGGGCGAGTTCGCCCGACTTGTACTTCTGCGCGACGGCAGCGAGCGAGACCGGCTTGATCTTGGCGGCCTGGCCTTCGCAGCCGAAGGCGACGTAGCGTGCCTTGCAAACCAGCTTGGCGGCTTCGCGGGCCGGCTTCAGGTATTCGCGCGGGTCGAACTTGCTCGGGTTTTCGGCAAAGAAGCGGCGGATCGCGCCGGTCATGGCAAGGCGGATATCGGTATCGATATTGATCTTGCGCACGCCGTACTTGATGGCCTCCTGGATTTCCTCGACCGGCACGCCGTAGGTTTCCTTCATGTCGCCGCCGAACTGGCGGATTTCTTCCAGCAGTTCCTGCGGCACCGACGACGAGCCATGCATCACCAGGTGGGTGTTGGGGATGCGGGCGTGGATTTCCTTGATGCGGTTGATCGCCAGGATGTCGCCGGTGGGCTTGCGGGTGAACTTGTAGGCGCCGTGCGAGGTGCCGATGGCGATCGCCAGGGCGTCCAGCTGGGTGGCCTTGACGAAGTCGGCAGCCTGCTCGGGATCGGTCAGCAGCATGGAGTGGTCCAGCTTGCCTTCGGCGCCGATGCCGTCTTCTTCGCCAGCTTCGCCGGTCTCGAGCGAGCCCAGGCAGCCGAGCTCGCCTTCCACGGTCACGCCGATGGCGTGCGACAGCTGCACCACCTTGCGGGTCACGTCGATGTTGTACTCGTAGTCGGACGGGGTCTTGCCGTCTTCACGCAGCGAGCCGTCCATCATCACCGAGGAGAAGCCCAGGTCGATCGCGGCCTGGCAGATCGCCGGCGACTGGCCGTGATCCTGGTGCATCACCACCGGGATATGCGGGTAGGCTTCCACCGCGGCTTCGATCAGGTGGCGCAGGAAGTGCTCGCCGGCATACTTGCGCGCGCCTGCGGAGGCTTGCATGATCACCGGCGCATTGACTTCGTCGGCGGCCTGCATGATGGCCTGTACCTGTTCCAGGTTGTTCACGTTGAAGGCGGGCAGCGCGTAGCCGTTTTCGGCGGCGTGGTCGAGCAGCTGGCGCATCGATACGAGTGGCATGTCAAACTCCTAAAGAAAGAATGGGGTATCTCGTTTAATCATGTAATCGTTTTGCTCGCGTAGCACACCGTCTCTACGCGATTATTCCGGGAGTGATGCTGAGCGCCCAGGCGCCGGCTGTCTGTCCGGCGCGGCACATATCAGGCACCTACCCGGACAATCTTCAGCGTATTGGTGCCACCTGGCTGGCCCATCGGCTCGCCAATGGTCAGCACGATAAAGTCGCCGCGCTGCACCACGCCTTGCGACAGCAGCAGTTCTTCGGCCTGTTCCAGCGCGGTGTCGCGGTCGGCGCTGGCTTCCAGCGGCAGCGGCACCACATTGCGGTATAGCTGCATCTTGCGCTGCGAGGCCAGGTTGGGCGTCATCGCGTAGATCGGCACATGGATGCGATGCCGGCTCATCCACAGCGCGGTGGCGCCGGAATCGGTCAGCGCGGCAATGGCCTTCACCTGCAAATGATAGGCGGTGAACAGCGCGCCCATGGCGATCGACTGGTCGATGCGGCCAAAGGTCTGGTTCAGGAAATCGGTGTCGAGCTGGACCACCTCGGATTTCTCGGCCTCCACGCATACCAGGGCCACGGTTTCCACCGTCTCCACCGGGTAGCTGCCGGCGGCGGTCTCGGCCGACAGCATCACGGCGTCGGTGCCATCCAGCACGGCGTTGGCCACGTCCGACACCTCGGCGCGCGTGGGCACCGGGTTGACGATCATGCTCTCCATCATCTGGGTGGCGGTGATGGTCAGCTTGTTGGCTTCGCGCGCCAGCCGGATCATGCGCTTTTGCAGCGCCGGCACGGCCGCGTTGCCCACCTCCACGGCGAGGTCGCCGCGGGCCACCATGATGCCGTCGGAGGCTTGCAGGATTTCCTCGAGCACGCCCGGACGGATGGCCTCGGCGCGCTCGATCTTGGCGATCATGCGGGCCTTGTGCTGGTGCGGCTGGCCGGCCACCGCGGCGAGCTGGCGGGCCATTTCCATATCGGTGGCGTTCTTCGGGAAGCTCACCGCGACATAGTCCGCGCCCAACGCCATGGCGGTCTTGATGTCTTCCATGTCCTTGGCGGTCAGCGCCGGCGCCGACAGCCCGCCGCCCTGGCGGTTGATGCCCTTGTTGTTGGACAGCTCGCCGCCGATCTTCACCTTGGTGAAGATCTCGTTGCCGAGCACGCGCTCCACCGCCAGCACGATCAGGCCGTCGTTGAGCAGCAGCAGGTCGCCCGGGCCGACGTCGCGCGGCAGGTCCTCGTAGTCGAGGCCGGCGCGTTCCTGGTTGCCCAGGGTGCAGGTGGCGTCGAGGATAAAGGGCTCGCCCACCTTCAGCGTGATCTTGCCGTTTTCGAACTTGCCGACGCGGATCTTGGGGCCTTGCAGGTCGGCCATGATGGCGACTTCGCGGCCGCAGGCCTTGGCCGCCTCGCGCACCAGGCGGGCGCGCTCGATGTGGTCTTCGGCCTTGCCGTGGGAGAAGTTCAGGCGCACCACGTCGACCCCGGCCGCGATCATGCGCGTCAGGATTTCCAGCGTGCTGGAAGCGGGGCCGATGGTAGCGACGATCTTGGTGGAACGGGTCATGAACTGATTTTCCTTATCGAGGGCCAGCGCCGCCCGGCGGCGCCGGCACGGCTTGCTTCCTGCGCGCCGCGCGGCGCCGGCGCCAGGCCAGCGCGAACCACAGCAGCGGCACACCAACCAGCAGCCACGGCAGCGCGCCGGCGGCCACGCGGATCAGCATGGCCAGGCTGCCGAGGAACAACTCGGCGATATCGCTCACGGCGTCGCGCAGCGGCGACACCTTGCGCCGGCTGACGAACGTCTCGCGCGCGACGAAGTCGATGCGGACCTCATTGCGGTCGGTTTGCGCCGCCAGCATCTTGCGCAGTCCGTTGATCGTGTCCAGCTCACCCTGCACGCGCGCCAGCTCGCGCTCCAGCTCGATCACGTCGCGCAGCGCGCCGCGCGCGTTCTGCAGCATGGCGCGCAGGCGGTCGCGCAGCTCGGTGGTGTTCTTGATGCGGGCTTCGGCATCGATCACCTGGTCGGTCTTGTCCTCGCTCGACACCGCGTTGGACACCACCGTGCCGCCCTGCTCGGCCGCCTTGAGCAGATCCGGCAAGGCTTTCGGCGCGATGCGCGCGCGCAGCTCGCCGTGCGGCAGCGCACCGTCGCGGCTGCGGGTGAAGGCCGCCTCCAGCAACTCGCAGCCGAGCGCCTGGCAGCGTTGCACCACGCTCTTCCAGCCAGTCTCCAGAGCGTCGGCGGCGTTCTCCACCGTCAGCGCGTACTTCAGCGCCAGGTAGCGGCGCTCCGCCTCCTGCTGCTCGCCACCACCACCCCGTGCCAGCTCGCCGGCGGGCATTCCCGCCACCGACGCGGCAGCCTGGGGACGCCCCTCGGGCGCGCCGCCGCCCGGGCGGCCGCATGCGGCCAGGGCCAGCATCATCGAGGCCGCCAGCAGCAACGCCGCCAGCCCACGCTTGCCGGCCATGCCCGCGCCAAACCCACGCAAACCTGTCACCCTCAGCCCGCGGCGCGCTGTTCCAGCACCTCGAACGCGGGCAGCTTCTTGCCCTCCAGGAATTCCAGGAAGGCGCCGCCGCCGGTGGAGATGTAGCCCACCTGGTCAGCGATGCCGTACTTGGCGATGGCCGCCAGCGTGTCGCCGCCACCGGCGATCGAGAACGCCTTGGACTCGGCGATGGCCTGCGCCAGCACCTTGGTGCCATTGCTGAACTGATCGAACTCGAACACACCAACCGGGCCGTTCCACACGATGGTGCCGGCCAGCTTGAGCTGGTCCGCCAGCATCTGCGCGGTCTTGGGGCCGATGTCGAGGATCATGTCGTCGTCGGCCACGTCCTTCGCGTCCTTGACGGTGGCAACAGCGGTGGCACTGAATTCCTTGGCGCACACCACGTCCACGGGGATGGGCACCGAGGCGCCGCGCGCGGCCATGAGGTCGATGATGGTGCGCGCATCGGCCACCAGGTCAGCCTCGGCCAGCGACTTGCCGATCTTCAGGCCGGCAGCCAGCATGAAGGTATTGGCGATGCCGCCGCCGACGATCAGGTTGTCGACCTTGCCGGCCAGCGTCTTGAGGATGGTCAGCTTGGTGGACACCTTGGAGCCGGCGACGATCGCCACCAGCGGACGCGCCGGCTGGCCCAGGGCCTTGCCCAGCGCATCGATCTCGGCGGCCAGCAGCGGGCCGGCGCAGGCGATGGGGGCGTACTTGGCAATGCCGTGGGTGGTGGCTTCGGCGCGGTGCGCGGTGCCGAAGGCATCGTTTACGTAGACGTCGCACAGCTTGGCCATCTTCTGCGCCAGTTCGTCGCTGTTCTTCTTTTCGCCCTTGTTGACGCGGCAGTTTTCCAGCAGCACCACTTCGCCGGGCTTGACCGCGCTGACGTCGCCGTTGCCGTCGACCCAGTTCTGTACGAGCTTGACCGGCTTGCCGAGCAGCTCGGAGAGGCGCGTGGCCACGGGCGCCAGCGAATCCTCGGGCTTGAACTCGCCTTCGGTCGGGCGGCCCAGGTGGGACGTCACCATCACGGCGGCGCCTGCCTGCAGGCAGGCCTCGATGGCAGGCACCGAGGAGCGGATGCGGGTGTCTTCGGTGATTTGACCGGCGTCATCCTGCGGCACGTTCAGGTCGGCGCGGATAAAAACCCGCTTGCCGGCAATTTTGCCTTGGGAGATGAGATCGGAAAGACGCAGGACAGAGGTCATGGCGGTGGCTGGAGAGCGAAAATCGGGGAAAATCGGCATTTTACCTGATCGCAAGGGCCATTTTGCGGGATTGGGCCCCGGATGCACCCGCCGGTGGGTGTACTATTCGCCACATGTAACGGGCGGCGTGCCACATCCTTGCAACGCACCCCCTGAATGGGGGGTGCGACAATCACGCTTGGTCTCGTACGCTGCTGCCAAAGCGCGCACTGTATGCACAAGTTGGTACAAGAAAAGCACGCAAAAACATAGCCAGAGGCCCGCTTCAGACGGGACCCAAGGCACGGGTGCCGGACGCGCTTACGGGAAGCGGCGTCGGCGCCGCACGGCTAACGCCGTTGTCGCGAAGGCAGGGGTAATCATGAACGAAGACATGCACGGGGCAATCCGTGGCTTGTATGAAGGGATTCTTGACGCACAGGCCTGGCAGCAAAGTTTGAACACCCTGAGCAACATCGTAGGCAGCGCGCACGCATCGATGATCGTGCGCGATACCGATCGGGACCTGATGACGGTCAACGAGATGGTGCGCCCGGTGCAGGAGCTGTTCAGCGCTTACGAGAAGGAGTTCCACGAACTCGATCCGGGCAAGCTGTTTGCCCATAACCTCTCCCCCGGGGAGTGGTACATCGATGCGCGCGATTTTGGCGAGGGCTCGATGCAGCGCAGCCCGTTTTACCGCGATTTCTTCCACCGCTTCGACCTGTGCTCCTACGCGGCCTGCCTGGTCGAGCGAAAGCCCCACTACGAGGTGTATTTCGCGCTGCAGCGCTCGTTCTCCCAAGGCAATTTCACGCCGGCGGACGTCAGCGCGCTGGACTGGGCGCTGCCCCACATGCGCAGCGCCATGGCCATGCGCGACCGCACCCTCGGGCTGTCGAGGCTGGCGCAGTTGTCAGCGCAGATCCTGGAGCGCCTGTCGTTCGGCGTGATTGCCTTCTCGCCCGAGCGGCGCGTATTGCTGAGCAACGGCATCGGCGAGCGCTGGGTGCGGCGGCTGGACCCCGCCGGCAAGTCCGGCGAGTGGCAGTTGTCGCGCTCGCTGGCCGACCTGGTGAGCACTGCCTGCGCGCCGCACAGCACGGTGCCTGCGCGTGCGGCCATCGCCCGCCATGCCAGCGGCGCCTGCGCGCAGCTGATCGTGCTGCCGCTGCCGCCGTCCCACGTCTTTGCGCTGCCCTGGCAGCAACCCGCCGCGCTGGTGGTGATCCATGAAGACGCGCAGACGCCGGCGCAACTCCCGCAGTTGCTGCGCGAAGTCTATGGCCTGACGCCCGCCGAGATCCGCCTGGCCAGCCTGTTGGCTACCGGCATGGGCCTGCCCGAAGCGAGCGAGCGCCTGAGCGTTCGGCACGAAACCGCGCGCAGCCAGCTCAAGGCGGTATTCCTCAAGACCGGCGCCAGCACGCAGGCCCGCCTGACGCGGCTGCTGACCCAGCTGGGCACGGCACTTGGGCCCGGGCCCGAGGGGCAAGACGGCCCCGGCGACACTGCCTAACCGCATCGCGCCGCCGGGGCCCGGCGAACGCCGGGCCCCGGCTCAGCCGAGCAGCCGCAGGCCGGTATAGACCGCCATGCCCGCCACGATCATGCCCACCATGCGGCGCGTCGCCAGGTAGAACACCAGCGCCACCGCGCCGGCCACCAGCTTGTAGTTGCTGGGTGCCAGCGTGAAATGCCCGTGCCAGGTCATCAGGTCGGGCAAGATGATGGCCGCCAGCGCCGCCGCCGGCGCGTAGCGCAGCGCGCGCTGGATGCGGTCCGGCACCGTCACGCGCTCGCCCGCCATCAGGAACAGCGCACGGGTGACGATGGTCACCAGCGCCATGCCGACCAGCGCGATCCAGATCTCGAGATGGCTCATGCCCGGTCCTCCGCAGCCGGGGAGGCTGCCTGAGAGGCTGCCTGCGCGGGCGCATGCTCCGCCTTGCGGCGGCGGATGCCGTGCAAGGTCGCGCGGGCCGCGAGCTCGTCGCTGGCCATGCCGGCGGCGATCGCCCCCACCACCGCCGCCACCAGGCCGAGGCGGTAAGGCAGCTCGAAGCACAGCAGCGCCAGCGTCGCAGCCACCGCCACCGCCAGCAGCGTGGAACGCGAGCGGATGGTCGTGACCATCACCGGAATCAGCGCCAGCGTGCCGGCCAGCCCAAGGCCCCAGCTATCCGGGAACGCGCTGGCCAGCACGATGCCGATGATCGACGAGACCTGCCACATGGTGAAATTGGTCAGCGCCATGCCCCAGAAGTACCCTTCCTTGCCCGGCTCATGGCCCGGCGTGGCATAGCGCTGCATGAAGTAGACGAAATGCAGGTCGCCGTTGAACGACCCCAGCAGCGTGCGGCGCCACAGCGGCAGGTAGCTGAAATGCGGCTGCAGCCCCGCGCTGAAGATCACGAAGCGCAGGTTGACGATGGCGGCGGTCAGCCACACCGTCCACAACGGCAGGCCCGCCGCAAACAGCGGCAGCACGGACAACTGGGCCGAGCCCGCATAGACCAGCAACGACATGCCGATCGCCTCGGGCACGTTCATCACCGACTTGCTCATGGCCACGCCGGTCACCAGCCCCCAGGAGAACACGGCAGGCAGGGACGGCGCAAAATACCGCGCCCCCTCGATAAAGCCGGCCCGCTCGGCCGGGGCAAAACGATGCCAGGGACGCAGCAGTACCTGGGGCGGTCGGAATGTCATAACTGAAGATAGGGGGGATGGCTGCCGCCGCGGGCGGGAAAGCCCTTAGGGGGAATTGGGCATTATAGGGGGAGTGGGAGGGGGTGGTAAGTGGTTGCTTAACAGTTGTTGGGCGTTGTGGCGGGGGGGTGGTTTGCTGGATCTGTTGCTGCTCTTTGTTGCGGCGTTGGATTTTGCACCCAAAAGCCATACGACATCCCCCTGCGGGGGCTGCCGGTCACTCTTCTTTGCGCGGCAAAGAAGACTAACGAGAAGAAAGCCGCCCTGCCGGGAGCAGAGCAATAAGGCTGTTCGATGGGGGTGGTTGCGTCGTACGGCCCTGAGTGTTGGCTGGCGTGTCCTACCGGCTTGGAGGTCATCGCAACTGCATGACCCATGGGTTTCGTCGTGCAGCCCCCGACCTCGTTTGCGGTGAGCGTTCGGCCATCTGCCGTTCGCGGCGCGAGGGGCTGCGCCGTTTCGGGGGTGGTTGGTTTCGTGGTTTTGTCTCGGAGGGCAAGCGCGGTGATGTTCGAGCGTGAACCTCGCGGACCGGGCCACAGTGCCCACCACGAAACCGGGGGAGTTGATAGCAAGGTGCCGCTCGCGCCGGTACGGCAGGGCATCAAATGGCCGGGCGCCCGCCGCCAGAGACAAAACCGCGAAACCAGCAAGGCAGGCAGCATCGCGGCCAGACGCACCGCGAACGGCAGGTGGTCGAACGCTCACCGCGCAAAGCGATCAGGGGCACCACCACGTGACCATTGGGTCATGCAGTTACGATGCCCTTTGAGCCGGTAAGGCACGCCAGCCAACACTCAGGGCCGTACGACGCAACCACCGGCCCCACATAAGACTTATTGCTCTGCCCCCGGCAGGGCGGCTTTCTTTTCGTTAGTTTTCTTTGAGGGTGAGGACAAATTCAGGCATTGG
>NZ_JBIUHC010000118.1:0-31916 GCF_044627735.1 Cupriavidus sp. CuC1
TCAGCATTGGACGCCTACGGCGTCCGCGCTATCCTTCCTCGGCCTGAAGGCCGAGGTTTGACGCGCATCCCGATCAAGGACCGGCTCGGGCGCGTGGGCTTGCTGGATTTCTTTGCTTGCGTCTCGGGTGGCGATGAGGTGCGCCGCGGCAAGCCCGACCCGGCGCTCTACCAGCTGGCCGCCGAGCGCCTCGGCGTGGCGCCGCAGGCGTGCCTGGCGTTCGAGGACAGCGAGAACGGCGCAACGGCCGCGAACCGCTCGGGCGCACAGGTGGTGGTGGTGCCCGATATCAAGCCGCCTTCGCCGGCCGTGACCGGATTCAGTTTCCGCATACTGGGCACGCTGCATGAGGCGATCCCGTACATTCCGCGTTGGTTCGGCCGCACAGGCCCAGCGGGGCTGGAGCCATAGCGCCTGGGGCACAGCCTGCCGATGTTCCTCGCGAGAGGTCGGGCTCGGTGGTGTGGATGGCTGGTATGTGATGGCCGCGCGGTATCGGCATGGCGGCTTCGGCATGGGCGTCAACGGCGCTTGGGCAGGACCGCTGGCGGTGTGTATTCTTCCCGTCAGGCGGGCCGTTTGACACATCCCGCCCCTATTCGCCAAGAGGGGGCTGCCCATGAACGACAGCGGTGGAAATGGCACGTGAGGCGGCTGGAGCCGAGGCTTCCCCGAGGCGGGTACGCGTCGCTGCCACGGCGGACCTGCGCGACGACGTTGCGCTGCCGGCCAGTGTGGACGGGGTGGATCTCGTCGTGATCGGACATGGCGGCGGCGCCGTGGTCTACCAGGGACACTGCCCCCACCGGGGCACGCTGCTGGCGGAAGGCGCCATCGAAAACGGTACGCTGACATGCCGTGGGCACGGCTGGCGTTTCGACTGCGGTTCCGGAAGCGCGGCCGAGCGGCCCGAGGTCTGCCTCAAGCGGTTCACCGCCTTCGTCGAAGACGGCGAGGTCAGGGTGGAGCGCGACGACGTGCTCGCGTGGCAGCGCCTGCAGGCAGAGCGGGATGCGGCGTCGCCAGCGTCGCGGTCGAGCCCTGGCCTGCGCTCGCTCGCAGAGCTTCCCGGGCCGAAGGGGCTGCCCTTGCTAGGCAGCGCGTTGCAGTTGCAATGGGAGCAGCGGCGGATGCACCTGGTCTTCGAGCAATGGTGCGAGGCGTTCGGTCCCCTGTACAGCATCCGCCTGATGAACCGGCTGGCCCTGGTGGTCGCGCAGGGGGAGTTGATCGACAAGATCCTCCATGACCGGCCCGAGACCTATCGCCGTATCGGCGCGCTCGAGGCGGTGGCGCTGGAGTTGGGCGCGCTCGGCGTGTTCGCCGCCGAGGGTGAGGTGTGGCGCAGGCAGCGCCGGCCGGTCGCGCAGGCGCTCGACGCGCACCGGCTGCGCGATTTCTTTCCAATGCTGTCCAGCGTCACACTGAGGCTGAAGCGGCGATGGCAAAAGGCGGCCGCGCAAAGACGGCATGTGGATGTGCAGCATGACCTGATGCGGTACACCGTTGACGTGACGACCGCCCTGGCCTTCGGCTACGACATGAATACGCTGGAGCGCGAAGGCGAGGCTATCCAAAAGCATCTAGAACAGATCTTGCCGATGGTGAACCGGCGCATCAATGCGCCATTTCCGTACTGGCACTACCTCAGGCTGCCGGCGGACCGCTCGTTCGACCGTGCCATGGTGGCGATCCGCCAAACCATCGGCGAGTTCATCGCCGCGGCACGCCAGCGGCTGGCGCAGAGCCCGGAGCTCGCCGCGCATCCGACCAACTTCCTGGAGGCGATGCTGGTTGCCCAGGCCGCGGGCCAGGCGTCGCTGGACGATGAGGAGCTGTTCGCAAACATCTTCACCATGCTGGTAGCGGGCGAGGATACGACCGCCAACACCATCGCCTGGATGATGCATTTCATGTGCAGCCACCCGGAGGTGCAGCACAGGATGCAGGAGGAAGTTGGGGCGGTGCTGGGGCAGGCAGAGGTCTTGCAGGACATACGAGATGCCGCCAGGCTCGTGTATGTGGAGGCGGTCGCGCATGAATCGCTGCGGCTCAAGCCGGTCGCGCCGCTCCTCTTCCTCGAACCCAACGTCGATGTGGCTGTCGGCGGCGTGCGGGTGCCGCGCGGGACGCTGGTCGTGCTGTTGAACCGGCCCAACGCGCTGCAGGAGCGCAACTTCCCCGCTGCCCGGGAGTTCCGGCCGGAGCGCTGGCTGCAGGGCGCGGCGGCGGCCCAGCATCGCAGCGGCTTCGTGCCGTTCGGCTCGGGACCGCGCTTGTGTCCGGGACGCAATCTCGCGTTGCTGGAGGCCAAGGCGGCGATTTCGATGGTCTGCCAGAACTTTGATGTCAGGCATGCGCCGGGATCGGGGCCAGTGGGGGAGGCCTTTGTCTTTACGATGATGCCGACGGATTTGCAGGTGGTTTTTTCAGGGCGCTAGCGCAATGGCGCTCGAGACTGGCGTGGCCACCGTGGCAATTCACGCCCGCGCCTGCGTGCTGCGGCGCGTCAGCGAGAGTGCCAGGGCGAGCGCTGGCTGGTACGGCGGCTGCACAGCCTGTGCCGGAGCCACGCCGGCACAGGCGAGGCGGGCTAGTCAGGGTACTTAACCGTCACTGTCCAGGGGCGTCGCGGCCCAATTTCACCTTCCTGGTGCATGCAGCGCATGTGGCTGCGCAACATCGAATTGTCTTGTCTTCGCGCCGCCGTTATTCATAATTATGAATTATTGGGCCTGGCAAGACACATTTCATCGCTTCATCCGCCACCCCGATGCCGTTGCATTTCCGTCCGGAGGCACCATGCGCATCATCCAGCAGGCCCTGTACCTTGAAGTCGCGGAGCGCCTGCGCACCATGATCGACGAGCACGCGCTGATGCCCGGCGCCTGGATCGACGAAGCCGCGGTGGCCGATTCGATGGGGATCTCGCGCACGCCGATGCGCGAGGCGCTCAAGGTGCTGGCCGCCGAAGGCCTGGTGCGGCTGGAGCCGCGCCGCGGCTGCTTCGTCAACGCGCTGTCCGAGCAGGACCTCGACGAGATCTTCCCGCTGATGGCGCTGCTGGAAGGGCGCTGCGCCTATGAGGCCGCGCGCAACGCCACCGCCGAGGACCTGGACGCGCTCGAAAGCCTGCACGCCGACCTGACGCAGTATGCGCAAGCCGGCAATATCGACGCCTACTACGAAACCAACTACCAGATCCACGAAGCCATCCAGCGGCTCGCAGGCAATCGCTGGCTGTCCGGCCTGATCAGCGACCTGCGCAAGGTGCTGCGGCTGTCGCGCCACAAGAGCCTGAAGCTGCCAGGCCGCATCCGCGAATCCTGCGCCGAGCATCTGTCGGTGTTCTCCGCGCTCAAGGCGCATGACCCGGAAGGCGCCGAAACCCTGATGAAGACGCACTTGCTGCGCCAGCGCGGCGCCCTCAGGGCGCTGGACGCCGCGGAGATGGCCGAGGCCGGCGACGTTGTCGATGGCGGCGATCCGCCCCCCGGCACACAGCACGCCCGCCTGCACCTGGCGGGCAAATCATCCACTGACCGATAGTCCGATAGTCCGATAGTCCGATGGACCGATAGCAGCTAACAGACAGCCAAGAAGACAGCCAAGAGCAGGTACGCCCATGGATTCCCTCAGCAACAGCGAACAGAAAGTCAGCGCTCCCCTTAGCGGCCATGAGCCGTTGGCGGACACCCTGTTGTCGCGCTTCGGCCGGTGGTGGGGCCGTAAGGGCGATGGCAAGGCCAAGCCGAATGCGGCTGCGGATGCCAAGGCGCACGCCAAGGCCGTGGCGCTCCCGGCTCGCGTGCTGCGCCGGCAGCGCGAGCAGCTGCGCCAGTGCTTCGACGCGCGCCTGACCGACAGCGCCGCCAATACCGCCGCGCAGACCTGGCGGGCCGAGTACGAAGCCGCGGGCGATGACGCGCGCCAGGCCATGCTCGGCGTGCTGGCCGAAGTCGCGGCCAGCGGCAGCGTGCAAGCGGATGACCAGGGCAAGGACGGCAAGGATGGCATGGACGGCAAGGCGGCCCGATCCGCGTCCGGCCTGCCGCAGGCCATGTCCAACGCGCGCATCCGTTTTTTCAAGCGGCTGGCTGCCCTGCACGGGCAGCAGGGCGCGAGCGTCTGCGGCTTGCATTTCCTGATCGGCCTGCGCGCGGACATGCTGCGCTGGCACAAGCGCGTGCCGGGCCTGCGCCCGCTCGACGAGGATCTGGAGGCGTTGTTCTCCAACTGGTTCGACGTGGGCCTGCTGGAATTGCAGCCCATCACCTGGGACTCGCCCGCTTCGCTGCTGGAAAAGCTGATCCGCTACGAGGCCGTGCACGAGATCGCGTCCTGGGCGGATCTGCGCAACCGGCTCGATTCCGATCGCCGCTGCTATGCGTTCTTCCACCCGCGCATGCCGCGCGAGCCGCTGATCTTTGTCGAGGTGGCCTTCGTGCCCGAGATGGCCGCCAACGTCCACGCGCTGCTGGACGAAGCCGCGCCGCTGGAAGACCTGCGCCGCGTGAAGTGGGCGATCTTCTATTCCATCTCCAATACGCAGGCAGGCCTGCGCGGCGTGAGCTTCGGCAACTTCCTGCTCAAGCGCGTGATCGAGGAATTGCAGCGCGAGTTTCCCAAGCTCAAGCAGTTCGCCACGCTCTCGCCCATTCCCGGGTTTGCCGACTGGCTGCGCAAGCGCGATGGCGAGTCGGTGGCCAAGGTGCTGGGCGACAAGCGCCTGGCGCGCTGGAGCGAGCGTCACGGCACGCCGCCCGCCGACGGCGCCGGCTGGCTGGCCGCGCTGCCTGCCGATTCCGGGGACGCGATGGTGCGCGACACCGCGCTGGCGCTGGCCGCGCATTTTCTGGTGCGCGAGCGCCAGCAGGCGCTACCGGCCGATCCGGTGGCGCGCTTTCACCTGGGCAATGGCGCCTGCGTGGAGCGGCTGAACTGGGCCGCCGATCTGTCGCGCAAGGGGCGCGCGCAGTCGTGCGGCATGATGGTGAATTATCTTTACGTGCCCGAGGCGCTCGATGACAATCTGGTGCGCCTTGGCAACGGATCCCCGCGCATGAGCCGCGCGGTGAGCAAGCTGTTGTAACCCTGGTCAGGTAAAAGACAAGGCCGCGGGCCGCGTTCTCTGGGCCATGCCAGCCGTTCTTCATTTTGACTTTCCGCAGCAGAACAGAAGAGAGAGGAGACAGAGTCATGAATCGTCGTCAGTTTCAACTGGCAGGGCTGGCTTGCGCGCTGGGCGCGGGTTTGGGCGCGGTAGCCCCCGTGGCGCAGGCCGACACCTGGCCGTCCAAGCCGATCACCGTGATCGTGCCGTTCCCGGCCGGCGGTGGCACCGATGCCTTCGCCCGCCCGCTGACCGCGCAGCTTTCCAAGCAGGTCGGCAAGCAGTTCGTGATCGATAACCGCGGCGGCGCCGGCGGCACCGTGGGCGCCAGCATCGCGTCCAAGGCCGCGCCGGATGGCTATACCGTGTTTATCGGCGGCGCGCACCACGCCATCGCACCGTCGTTCTACAAGAAGCTCGACTACGACATCGAGAAGGATTTCATCCCCATCACCGTGATTGCGCAGCCGCCGCAGGTGATCGTGGTGAACCCGGCCAAGGTCACCGCCAACACGTTGGGCGAGCTGATCGACTACGCCAAGAAGAATCCCGGCAAGCTGAACTACGCCTCGGCCGGCAACGGCTCCTCCCACCATCTGGCGGGCGAGCTGTTCAAGCTGCAGACCAAGACCTTCATCACGCATATCCCCTACAAGGGGGCGGGCCCTGCGCTGTCCGACCTGATCGCGGGCCAGGTGGACATGGATTTCGATGGGCTCGGCTCCTCTGCCCAGCACATCCGCGCCGGCCGCATCAAGGCGCTGGCGGTGGCATCGACCAAGCGTTCGGCCGCGTTCCCGAACGTGCC
This sequence comes from Cupriavidus sp. CuC1, assembly GCF_044627735.1. Taxonomy (NCBI): domain Bacteria; kingdom Pseudomonadati; phylum Pseudomonadota; class Betaproteobacteria; order Burkholderiales; family Burkholderiaceae; genus Cupriavidus; species Cupriavidus sp. CuC1. The sequence goes on from NZ_JBIUHC010000118.1 coordinate 5,922, forward strand.
CACCGCCGCCGAGGCCGGGGTGCCCAACTACGAGGTTTCCACCTGGTACGCGATGTGGGTGCCGAAGAACACGCCCAAGGACATCGTCGACAGGCTCTACACCGAAGTGGAAAAGGCGCTCAACACGCCCGAGATGAAACAGATCTGGATTGCCAACGGCTCCGACACGCCGGCCTTCACGCAAGAGCAGTTCGCGCAGTTCCAGCGCGCCGAGATCAAGCGCTGGGCTACGGTGGTGCAGCAGTCCGGCGCCAAGATCGATTGATGGAGGATAGCCAAATGGTTCCCGATGTTTCCCGTCAGCGTGGAGCGCAGGCATGAGCGGCACGGTGGCGTTCGCGCGTGAGGGTGACGTGGCCACGGTCACGCTGTCCAACGCGGGCAAGCTCAATGCCATCTCGGTGGCGATGTGGCGCGCGCTGGCGCAGGGTTTTGCGGACCTGTCCGCCGATCCCTCGCTGCGCTGCGTGGTGCTGCGCGGCGCCGATGGCAACTTTGCCGCGGGCGCCGACATTGCCGAGTTCCCCGAGCAACGGGGCGACGCCGCCGCGCTGCGCCGTTACCACGAAGCGGTGATTGCGCCCGCGCTGGCCGCCATCGCGGGCTGCCTGCATCCCACGCTGGCCATGATCGAAGGGGTTTGCGTGGGCGGCGGGCTGGAGATCGCCTGCCATTGCGACCTGCGCATCGCCGCCGACGATAGCCGCTTTGGCGTGCCGATCAACCGGCTCGGCTTTCCCATGGCGCCTGGCGAGCTGACCGGGCTGCTGGCCCTGGCGGGCCGCGCGGTGACGCTGGAGATCCTGCTGGAGGGCCGGGTGTTCGACGCTGCCGAGGCGCGCGAGAAGGGGCTGCTGACGCGCGTGGTGCCGGCCGCGTCACTTGGCGACGAAGTCGCCGCGGTCGTGAAGCGCATCGCTGCCGGCGCGCCGCTGGCCGCCCGCATCAACAAGGAGAGCATCCGCCGCCTGGCGAGCGCGCCAGCGCCGCTCACCGCGGCGGAGCTCGACGCGCACTTCCGCTATGGCGACAGCGCCGACCATGCCGAAGGCGTGGCCGCATTCCTGGCCCGCCGGCCGCCGCGCTTTACTGGGCAATAGCACGGGCAATAGCACGGGCAATAGCTTTAGGTATCATTGCCGGCTATCGATCGGATTGCCTATGCGGATTGCCCATGCTATTGCCGATTCCGTTTTTTATCTTCCGCAATATGAACGCCAACCTGTTCGCCCTATTCGAATCCCGCTTCCCGGCGGACCGCAGTGCCTGCTGCATTGAAACCCACGACGGCCTCTACTACAGCTGGGACGACCTCGACCGCGCCACCGCCAAGATGGCCAACCTGCTGGCCGCGCTCAAGCTGCCCGAAGGCGCGCGCGTGGTGGTGCAGGTGGAAAAATCGCCCGAGGCGCTGTTCCTGTACCTCGCCACGCTGCGTGCCGGCTACATTTACCTGCCGCTCAATACCGCCTACCAGGAAGCCGAGATCGACTACTTCGTGGGCAACGCGGAGCCGGCGGTGGTGGTGTGCAGCAGCGCCAACTTCGGCTGGGTCTCCAAGGTAGCGTTCCGCCACGGCACCAAGCACGTCTTCACGCTGGACGACGACCGCTCCGGCTCGCTGTTGTCCCGCGCTGCCGCGCAGCCCGACGCCTTCACCACGGTGGCGCGCGGCGCCGACGAGCTTGCCGCCATCCTCTACACCTCGGGCACCACGGGGCGCAGCAAGGGCGCCATGCTCACGCACGGCAACCTGGCGTCCAACGCCAAGACGCTGCATGCATACTGGGGCTGGCGCAACGATGACGTGCTGCTGCACATGCTGCCGATCTTCCACGTGCATGGCCTGTTCGTGGCGTCGCACGGGGCGCTGCTGGCCGGCGCCAAGATGATCTGGGCGCCCAAGCTCGACATGGCGCAGATCCTGAAATTCCTGCCGCGTTGCACCGTGATGATGGGCGTGCCCACGTATTACGTGCGCATGGTGCAGGAGCCGCGCTTTGATGACGACACCTGCCGCCGCATGCGCCTGTTCGTGTCCGGCTCCGCGCCGCTGCTGATGGAAACCTTCGATGCGTTCCGCGAGCGCACCGGGCACACCATCCTGGAGCGCTACGGCATGAGCGAGACCGTGATGCTGGTCTCCAACCCGTATGAAGCGCAGGACGGCGAGCGTATCGGCGGCACCGTCGGCAAGCCGCTGCCGGGCGTGTCGGTGCGCGTGGTGGATGGTGACGGCAAGCCTTGCGCGGCAGGCGAGATCGGCAATGTGGAAGTGCGCGGCCCGAACGTGTTCAAGGGTTACTGGCGCATGCCGGAGAAGACGCAGGAGGAGTTCACCACCGACGGCTGGTTCAAGACCGGCGACGTAGGCCGCTTTGGCGGCGCCATCGTCGGCCAGGCCGGCGAGCGCAAGGTGCCCGACGACTACCTGACCATCGTTGGCCGCAGCAAGGACCTGATCATCTCCGGTGGCTACAACGTCTACCCGAAGGAGATCGAGAGCTTTATCGACGAGATGCCGGGCGTGGCGGAAAGCGCCGTGATCGGCGTGCCGCATGCCGATTTCGGCGAGGCCGTGGTGGCGGTGGTGGTCGGCAAGCCCGGCGCCTCGCTCGACGCGCTGGGCCTGATCGGCGGGCTCAAGGGCCGCATCGCCAACTTCAAGGTGCCCAAGCGCGTGCACCTGGTCGATGAGCTGCCGCGCAACACCATGGGCAAGGTGCAGAAGAACGTGCTGCGCCAGCAGTTCGGCGAGCTATAAGCGCCCGCTACGCGAGGTGACGGCCAAGGCCGTCGCCTCGCGGCTAGACCACCCCTAGCCGTTCCTTCAACACCCCCGCCTTGGACCGGCTCACCGGCACCAACGTATTCTCCACATCATCCATCACCAGGTGGAAATGCTCTTCCGACTTGACCACCTCGATGGCATGCGCAAGGCTGACGATGTGGCTGCGGTGCACCCGCAGGTAGATGCTGTCATCCAGCCGCAGCTCCAGATCCGTCAGCGAGAGATTGGACAGGTAACGCTCGTCCTTCGTCACGATCGTCGTGTAGTGGCCGTCGCCCTGGAAACGCACGATGTCCTTCAGGTCCACCAGGATCACGCGGTTCTTGCGATAGACCGGAATCTTGAATAGCCGCCGCGGCGATGGTACGGGGCTGCCCGCGCGCTGGTCGTCCGGCTCCGTGGTGAGATCCGTCACGTCGTAGAAAATCATGCAGGTGCCGCATATTCCGCCCGAGGCCGTCATCTTGGACACCTTGATCAGCAGGATCCGGTCCGGGATATTGATCATCATGGCGAGCGGCGGCGGCGACTTCACCGGGCAGCCGCTGGCGTCCTCCGCATGCAGCAGGAAGCGCAGCTTCTCCCGGCTCTTCTCCGGATGCAGTTGCACCACGTCGATGCCGATCAGCTTGTCCTGGCTGACGCCCAGCGACTGCTCGCCGGCGGGACCCAGGATTTGCAGCGCCACATCGTTGAACGCGGTGACATGCCCTAGCGCATCGAGCCAGACAATGCCCGGATTGAACTGTTCCAGCTTGTGCTGGAACGTCTCCTGGCGTCGCGCTTCCGGCGTCGGCACGGTGAAGGGCGCATGGCGGTCCATTCACATCTCCTGGTCTTTCCTGGGGCCCATCGCGCGCCTGGCGGGGCATTTCCGTTGTATGTGCAAGCCGCATTTCGTGCAAGTTTTCCGACGCTTGGCGCGGGCAGGACGGCGGTTCGGGAAATCAAATTGATTTGCTGCGCTGCATTATGAAATGCTCCAAGAAACACAACACGCCCGGCCCCTCGCCGCGCGTGCATGGCGGCAGGCACATGACAAGGAGACTAGCGTGATACCTCGTGCGTTCGAATACCATGCGCCGACGACGCTGCCCGAGGCGTTTGCGCTGCTCGGCGAATACGGCGACGACGCCAAGCTCCTGGCCGGCGGGCACAGCCTGCTGCCCATGATGAAGCTGCGCTTTGCCGAGCCCGCCCACCTGATCGACCTGGGCAAGCTGGCGGAACTCAAGGGCATCCGCGAGGCCGTCGGGGAGATCCGCATCGGCGCCATGACCACCGAGAACGAGTTGATCTGGTCGGCGCTGCTGCAGGAAAAATGCCCCTTGCTGGTCGAAGGCGCGCGCCTGATCTCGGACCCGCAGGTGCGCTACCGCGGCACCATCGGCGGCGACATCTCGCACGGCGATCCGGGCAATGATCATCCGGCTTTGATGATCGCGCTGGATGCCTCGTTCGTGCTCGCGGGCAAGCTGGCCGAGCGCGTGGTCCCGGCCGATGGCTTCTTTCTCGGCACCTACATGACGCTGCTCGAAGCCAGCGAGATCCTGACCGAGATCCGCATTCCGGTGCCGGCAACGGGCGCGGGCCATTGCTACGCCAAGCTCAAGCGCAAGTCCGGCGACTTCGCCACCGCGGCCACGGCTGTGATGCTGCGGATGCGCGGAGAGACGGTGGAGGATGTGCGCATCGCGTTGACCAATGTGGCGCCGTGCGTGCTGCGGGCGAACGATGCGGAGGATTTCCTGCGCGGCAAGCCGCTGGACGATGCCGCCATTGCCGAGGCCGCGCGGCTGGCCATGGCCATCTGCGATCCGGCCGAGGACCTGCGCGGCGACGTCGCATACAAGACGGCGATGGCGGGCGAGATGACGCAGCGGGCGCTGCGCGTCGCGTACTCGCGGGCGGCGCACTGAAAGCACAACACGGCAGGCAGGTTCCGGAGGCACGACATGAGCAAGAAGACGATGGTGTCGTTCAAGCTGAACGGCAAGGAGACCGACGTGGTGGTGGAGCCGCGCGAGCTGCTGATCCACACGCTGCGCGAGAAGTGCCTGCACACCGGCCCGCACATCGGCTGCGAGACCTCGCACTGCGGCGCCTGCACGGTCGACATGAACGGCATGTCCGTCAAATCGTGTACGGTGCTGACGGTGCAGGCGGAAGGGGCGGACTTGCTGACCGTCGAAGGCATGGCGTCGGGCGGCGAGCTGAGCGCGCTGCAGGAGGGTTTCATGCAGGAACACGCGCTGCAATGCGGCTTCTGCACGCCAGGCATGCTGATCCGCGCCCACCGGCTGCTGCAGGAGATTCCTGACCCGAGCGAGGAAGAGATCCGCTACTGGATGGCCGGCAACCTTTGCCGCTGCACCGGCTACCAGAACATCGTCAAGGCGGTGCAGTACGCCGTGCGCAAGCTGCGCGGCGAAGCGGTCCAGACCTCGCATCCGCTGATGGGCGAAGCGACGCACTGATCCGCAATGATCCCTCATCGACGCAACGGAGAAGCATGATGGGAAACATGAATGCGCAATCCGAGCGCTTGGCCGCGCTGGAAGGCATGGGCTGCTCGCGCAAGCGCCGCGAGGATCCGCGCTTCCTGCAGGGCAAGGGTACCTATGTCGACGACATCAAGATGCCGGGCATGCTGTTTGGCGTGATGGTGCGCAGCCCGTACGCCCATGCCCGCGTGAAGTCGATCGACAAGTCCCGCGCGCTGGCGCATCCCGGCGTGCACGCGGTGCTGACCGCCGACGACCTGAAGCCGCTCAAGCTGCACTGGATGCCCACGCTCGCCGGCGATGTGCAGGCGGTGCTGGCGGATGAGAAAGTCTGCTTCCAGAACCAGGAGGTGGCGTTCGTCGTGGCCGACGACCGCTATGTGGCGGCCGATGCCGCGGAACTGGTGGATGTGGAATACGAGGAGCTGCCCGCGCTGGTCGATCCGCTGCAGGCTCTGGCGCCTGACGCGCCGGTGATTCGCGAGGACATCCGCGACAAGCAGGCGGGCGCGCATGGCGCGCGCCGGCATCCCAACCACATCTTTACGTGGAATATCGGCGACAAGGACAAGACCGACCGCGTGTTCGACAACGCGGCGGTCACCGTCACGCAGGACATGCTGTACCCGCGCGTGCATCCGTGCCCGCTCGAGACCTGTGGCTGCGTGGCGTCCTACGACAAGGCGCGCGGAGACCTGACCGTCTACATCACCTCGCAGGCGCCGCACGTGGTGCGCACGGTGGTGGGGCTGCTCTCGTCTATCCCGGAATCCAAGATCCGCATCATCTCGCCGGATATCGGCGGCGGCTTCGGCAACAAGGTGGGCGTGTATCCCGGCTATGTGGTGTCCATCGTGGCATCGATCGTGCTCGGCCGGCCCGTCAAGTGGATCGAGTCGCGCGCCGAGAACCTCAGCACCACGGCGTTCGCCCGCGACTATCACATGAAGGGCGAACTGGCCGCGGACAGCGATGGCCGCATCAAGGCATTGCGCGTGCATGTCATCGCGGATCACGGCGCGTTCGACGCGTGCGCCGACCCCACCAAGTGGCCGGCGGGCATGTTCCATGTCTGTACCGGTTCCTACGCCATTCCCAATGCCTTCGTGTCGGTCGATGGCGTCTACACCAACAAGTTTCCCGGCGGCGTGGCGTATCGGTGCTCGTTCCGCGTGACGGAGGCGGTCTACCTGATCGAGCGCATGATCGACGTGCTCGCGCTCAAGCTCGGCATCGACAAGACGGAGCTGCGGCTGCGCAATTTCATCCGCAAGGAGCAGTTCCCATATCTCACGCCGCTGGGGCTCGAGTACGACTCCGGCGACTACGAAACCGCGCTCAGGAAGGTGATGGACGCCGTCGACTATCCCGCGCTGCGCGCCGAGCAAGCGGCGCGGCGCGCGGATGCCAACGCGGAGTGGCTGATGGGCATCGGCGTGAGCACGTTCACCGAGATTGTCGGCGCGGGACCGTCGAAGTCCTGCGACATCCTGGGCATCGGCATGTTCGATTCCTGCGAGATCCGCGTGCATCCCGATGGCTCGGCCATTGCCCGCATGGGCACGATCACGCAGGGGCAGGGGCACCAGACCACCTACGCGCAGATCATCGCGTCGGAGGCGGGCATCCCGGCATCGGTGATCCAGGTGGAGGAGGGCGATACCTCCACCGCGCCGTATGGCCTGGGCACGTATGGCTCGCGCTCCACGCCGGTGGCCGGCGCGGCGGTGGCGCGCGCGGCGCGCAAGATCCGCGAGAAGGCACGCCTGATCGCCGCACACCTGTTCGAGGTCAGCCCGGACGATGTCGAGTTCGACCTGGACCGCTTTGCGCTCAAGGGCTCACCGGGGCAGTTCAAGACCTTGAAGGAAGTGGCCTGGGCTGCCTACAACAACGTGCCGGAAGGCATGGAGATGGGGCTGGAAGCGGTGGACTACTACGATCCGCCGAACTTCACGTTCCCCTTCGGCGCTTACTTGTGCGTGCTGGACATCAACCGCTATTCGGGCGAAACGCGCGTGCGCCGCTTCTACGCGCTCGATGATTGCGGCACGCGCATCAACCCCATGATCATCGAAGGCCAGATCCACGGCGGCCTGACGGAAGGCTTTGCGGTGGCGATGGGGCAGGAGCTGCCTTACGACGAGGCCGGCAACCTGCTGGGCGCGACGCTGCTGGATTACTTCGTCCCCACCGCGCTGGAAACGCCGCATTGGGAGACCGATTTCACAGTCACGCCATCGCCGCATCATCCGATCGGGGCCAAGGGCGTGGCGGAGTCGCCGCACGTCGGCTCGATCCCGTGCTTCACCTCGGCGGTGGTCGATGCCTTCGCGCATCTGGGTGTCACGCATATGAACATGCCCCACAACGCCTATCGCGTCTGGCAGCAGAGCCAGGCGCTGGGGCTGGCCGGGCGCTGAGGCACGAACCTGAGGACAGGCTGATGAAAGTCGCGCTTGAGAAGGTGTTTCCGCTGGCATCCGCGGCCGATGCCGCGTGGCAATCCTTGCAGGATATCGAGGCCGTGGCCGCGTGCATGCCGGGCGCGAAGCTCACGGAGCGCGTGGACGACACGCACTACAAGGGGACGATCACCGTGCGGCTCGGCCCGGCCACGATGTCGTTCAAGGGCGACATCGAAGTGCTTGGCCTGGATCCGCAAGCGCGCAGCTTGCACCTGGCCGGCAAGGGCGCGGATTCGACGGGGCAGTCCGCCGCGTCGATGGACCTGCTGGCGGCGGTGCGGGCAACCGGTGCGACGTGTGAGCTGGCTGGCAGGAGCGAGGTATCGATGAGCGGGAAGGCGGCGGCCTTCGGCGGGCGCATGATGAATACGGTGGCCGACCAGATCCTCAAGCAATTTGCCGACAACTTCGCGGCGCTGGTGCGGGCGCGGCAGGCACAGCCAATGCCTGAGTCTTCCGCTACGGACGCGCCGGCGGCTACACCGGCAGCTACACCGGCGGCGCCCGCGCCGCAGGCCGAGCTCAATGGCCTGGCGCTCGCCTGGGCCGTGGTGCGCGACTGGTTGCGCGGTATCTTCTCGCGCAAGGCCACCTGAGCGATGCTTGATGAGATGAAAGATGCCGCCATGACCACTGACCGCATGCACGACGTAGTGACGCTGCAGCAGTGCCTGGAGGGCCATGGCTATATCGCCGAGCGCAGCTTCGCGGCAACCTTGCTGCTGACCATGGAAATGCGCCGGCCGCTGCTGCTGGAAGGCGAGGCGGGCGTCGGCAAGACCGAGGTCGCCAAGGCGCTCGCGCGGCTGCTGGATACGCGCCTGATCCGGCTGCAATGCTACGAGGGGCTGGACGCGCATTCAGCGCTCTACGAGTGGAATTACCAGCACCAGCTGCTGGCGATCAAGCTGCTGGAGCAGGATGAACGATCCGTGCTGGACAAGGAGCAGGATATCTTCTCCGAGCGCTACCTGTTGAAGCGCCCGCTGCTGGAAGCCATCACCACCACGCCGGCGCCCGTGCTGCTGATCGACGAGATCGACCGCACCGACGAAGCCTTCGAGGCCTATCTGCTGGAGCTGCTGTCGGACTTCCAGATGTCCATCCCGGAGCTCGGCGTGATCCGCGCGGCCGAGCGGCCCTTTGTGATCCTCACCTCCAACGGCACGCGCGAGATCTCGGATGCGTTGCGACGCCGCTGCCTGTACCAGTACGTGGACTATCCGAGCTACGACAAAGAGCTGCGGATCGTGCGCAAGCAGGTGCCGGATGTACCGGAGAAGCTGGCCCGCCAGATCGTGGAGTTTGTGCAGGCAGTTCGGCAGATGGAGATGCAGAAGCGGCCAGGCCTGGCCGAGACGCTCGACTGGGCGTCCGCGCTGCTGCGCCTCGGTGTCAGCGCGCTGGAGGCCGATGGCGCCGAGCGCATCATGGATTCCCTGTCCGCGCTGCTCAAGACGCGCGCGGACCAGGCCGGGCTGACCCGCCCGGTCGTTGAAAAGCTGGCTGCCGCATGCTGAGCGCGATCCCTTGCGCCAAAGAACGGGCGCCCCCGCATGGCCTCGAGGCCATCCTCGAATCCCGCTACACCGGGTTCGCGGGATGGCTGCGGGCCAACGGTTTCTCCATCACCAGCAGCGAGATGGCCGCCGCGATGGAGGTGGCCGAGCGCATGGGGCAACTGGACAGCCAGTTGCTGCGCTGGAGCCTGCGCGCGCTGCTGTGCTCGCGCGCCGAGGAGTGGCGCCGCTTCGACGCCCTGTTCGACACCTACTTCCTGCGGCCGAACCGCCGCGCGCTGGTGCAGTCGCGTGCCAGCGGTGCCGGCCGCATGGAGCGCGAGCGCGACGCCGGCCTGCGCGACGATAGCGAGGGCACGCCGCTGGCGCCGGGCGGGCGTGGCAATGATGCCCCCGAGATGGGCGGCGCGGCCGCACGTGGCATGTCGGCAGAGGCGTCGCTGGCGCACGCGGATTTCCGTCATCTCAACCAGCCGGATGCGATGTTCGCCATCGACGAGGCCATGCGGCGCTTCGCACAGCGGCTGCGCGGCATACAGACGCGCCGCGAGCGCAGTGCCGTGTCCGGCCGCGTCATCGACATGGCGTCGACGGTGCGGCGCAGCGTGTCGCGCGGCGGCCTGCCGCTGGACCTGGCGTGGCGGCGCCGGCAGCGGCGGCGTCCGCGCATCGTCCTGCTGCTGGACGTGAGCCGCTCGATGAGCCTGTACAGCTTCTTCTTCCTGCGGCTGGCGCGCGTGCTGAGCGCCCGCGTGTCCGACGTGCATTGCTTCATCTTTCATACGCGGCTGGTGGGCATCGCGCAGGCGCTGCGCGATCCGGATCCCCTGCGCTCGCAGGAGCGCCTGGCGCTGCTGTCGGCCGGGTGGGCGGGCGGCACGCGCATCGGCGAAAGCCTGATTGAGTTCAACCGGCAGTACGCGGCGGCGCTGCTGCATTCGCGCACCGCCGTTGTGATCGTCAGCGATGGCTACGATGCCGGCGCACCGGCGTTGCTGCAGCAATCGCTGCAACAGATCCGCCGCCGTTGCCGCAGCGTGGTCTGGCTCAATCCGCTGGTGGGGCAGCCCGGCTTTACGCTGACCAGCGCGGGCATGGCGGCGGCGCTGCCGTATGTGGACCTGCTGGCCGGCGCGCGCGACCTGGCGAGCCTGCAGCAGGTTTTGCCCCAAGTGCTATCGGTGCTGCAATGAACGACGATACCCTCCTGCAACTCGAGCAACGGCTGATCGAAGCCTCGCTGCCGTTTGCCGTCACCACCGTGATCCGCGCGCTGCCGCCCACTTCGGCATGGGTCGGCGCGCAGGCGCTGGTCGAGGCCGATGGCGCCCTGCATGGCTGGATCGGGGGTGGCTGCTCGCGCACCATCGTGATTCAGGCCGCACTCGAGGCGATCCGCTCGGGGCAGCCCAAGCTGCTGCGCATCAGCAACACGCTCGCCACGCAGGAGGCCGATGTGGAGGACCACGCCATGCCCTGCGCGAGCAATGGCACCATCGAGCTCTTCATCCAGCCAACCGTGCCACCGCCCGTGGTGCTGGTACTGGGCGCAACGCCCACAGCGCTCGAGGCCTGTGTGCTCGCGCAGCGCATGGGGCTGCGCGTGGCTGCCGCGGCAAGCGTGACCTTGCCGCTCGCTGCGCTCGGCCTGCAGCGCGTCATCGAAGGCTTCGACAGCGCGGCATTCGCCTTGCTGAAGCCACAGCTGGTGCTGGTGGCCACCCAGGGCGATGCGGATGAGCAAGCCCTGGAAGCGGCCCTGCGCAGCCCGGCAGCGGCAGTGCTGCTGGTGGCGAGCCAGCGCAAGGCGGACAAGCTGCGCGAGGCCATGCGCGTGCGCGGCATCGAGCCGCAACGGCTGGCTGCGCTGCATGCGCCGGCCGGGCCCTATATCCATGCGCGGACCCCGGAAGAGATCGCGCTCGGCGCGGTCGCGGGGCTGGTGGCGCTGCGCCGCTCGCTGGAGCAGGAGCAGGCGGGCGGGGCGTTGCTCCCCGGCACAGCTGGGACGCTGCCCAAAGTGCGGCCGTGCGAGTCGATGGCACCGGTTGTGCCTGTGGCGCCTGTGGCGCCGACGCCAGCGCGCTACGTCAATCCAGTCTGCGGGATGGCGATCGATATCGCGTCTGCAAAGTATGTCGTCGACTACGGCGGGCAGCGGCTGTACTTCTGCTGCGACGGCTGCAAGGTCGAGTTCGAGCGCGAGCCCGGCAAATACCTGGCGATCGCGCAGGGCGCGCAGCAAGGCGAAACCACCTGAGCGTGAAGACATGGATGACACTACAAACGCGCCGCTGGCTTTCTCGGCGGTGGTGCTTGCCGCGGGCACGTCATCAAGGATGGGCGGCAAGCACAAGCTGCTGCTGCCGGTGGCCGGAGAGCCTGCGGTCAGGCGCACCGTGAGCGCCGTGCTGGCGGCGGGCCCACGGGAGCTTGTGGTGGTAACGGGTTTCAATGGCCGCGCGGTGACCGAAGCGCTCGCGGACTTGCCGGTCAGCTTCCAGCCTAATCTGCGCTATGAAGAAGGGCAGATGACCTCGGTGGCCGCCGGCGTTGCCGCGCTGCGCCTGCCGTGCAGCATCGTGCTGGTCTGCCTGGCCGACCAGGTCTTGCTGGGGCCCGGCGATTACCTGGAGCTGGTGCGCGCGTTCGGCGCGATGCCGCATGGCTCGATCCTGGTCCCGGTGTTCGAGGGGCAGCGCGGCAATCCCGTGGCGTTCTCGGCCAGTTATGCCGCCGAGGTAGTGGCGGGGCACGTGAATCCCGGCTGCCGCAAATTGATCGCCGACCATCCGGCCGAGGTCTCCGTCCATGCAGCCAGCCATGATCGCTTTACCACCGACATGGATACGCCCGAGGACTACGCCCGCATTGTCGAGCGGCTAGGCGTGGGCTAGTGACAAAGTCGATTCTGCGCTGTCGCGCTCCCCCTCTCCCACTTGTGGGAGAGGGGCTGGGGGAGAGGGAGAAACTGCCGTCGTCATGGCGCGCGGCTTTGGCCCGTTCGGCGGCTTCGGCTTGTGCCTCAGGTTTGGCTGGTCTTCGCGTCTTGTGCGGGAGACTTACTTCAGCATCTGCACCGAGCCGTTCACCGTCACGGTGACCTGGGCCTTGCCGCCCTCGACCGGCACCGGCGCGGAATCGGCCATCATGGCCTTGGCCGCATACATGCGCGGCATCGGCTGCACTGCGCCCACCTCGCCCACCTGCACTTCACGGATGGTGTAGCTGCCGTAGCCGAACAGCTTGGTGGTGGCCTGCGCCTTGTCGCGGAACGACGCCACGGCCTGTTCGGTCAGCTTGGCCTCGGCGGCCAGGCGGGCTTCGCGCGAGAGCGAGAAGCTGATGTTCTGCACCTGCATCTGGCTGGCGAGCTGGCCCGCGAGCTTGGACACGGCCGTGAAATCGCGCGATTCCAGAATCACCTCGGCGCGGCCGCGCCAGGTGCTGATGCGCCCGTTCTTGTCGTTGGACGGATAGATGGTGAAGCCGCCCGATTGCGCCTGCACGCCATTGGTACGCTTGGCCTGTGCGATCACATCTGCCGTCTTGGCCGACAGCGCCGAGGAGATCGCGCCCGGTTCCGCGCCTTCCTGCTCGGCTGCGAGCGTCAGGTGGACCACGTCGGTCGGCACTTCGGTGGCGGCCTGGGCGGACAGCGACAGCACGCCGGCAGGGGCCGGGTCGTGGGTCGGGCCACCGCTCTGGGCGGAGGCAACCATGGCGGTGGTACCGAGCAGCGTGGCGGCAAGCAGGTGTTTCATTGCATTTTCCCTTTCAAGACGATGGGTATCAGACGCGCTCCCAAGGTGATCGTTCCGCTACGTGGCGTGCGACCTTGTATCTACTTGTATCTTCGGCTGCCGTGGTCCTTCAGAACGCGTGCCAGGCCTTCCACAGCATATAGGCCGACAGGCTGAACAGCAGGCAGGCGAAGACCTTCTTCAACTGCCCGACATCCATGCGGTGCGCGGTGCGCGCGCCCAGCGGCGCGGTCAGCACGCTGGCCAGCGCGATCACCGCCAGCGCCGGCAGGTAGATGTAGCCGAGCGAGCCGGCCGGCAGCCCGGTCTGGCCCAGCCCGCTCCATACGTAGCCGATCACGCTCGCCACCGCGATGGGAAACCCCAGCGCGGCCGAGGTGGCCACGGCGTTGTGGATGGGCACATTGCACCAGGTCATGAACGGCACCGAGACAAAGCCGCCGCCGGCGCCCACCAGGCTGGACAGGAAGCCGATCACGCCGCCCGCGCCCAGCATGCCCGGCGTGCCCGGGAGTTGCCGGTGCGGGGCGGGCTTGCGGTTGCGCAGCATCTGCCACGCCGAAAAGCCGACGAATATGGCGAACAGCAGGGACAGCCAGCTGGTCTTGAGCGCCGCGAAGACCTTGCCGCCGCCGATCATGCCGCCGATCAGGATGCCGGGCGCCAGCGCGAATACCAGCTTCCAGCGCACCATGCCGCGCTTGTGGTGGGCGCGTACCGACGACAGCGAAGTGAACAGGATGGTCGCCATGGAGGTGGCGATGGCCATATGGACGATGGCCTCCTGGGGGAAGGCCAGGGCGGTGAACAGCAGCGTGAGGAAGGGCACCATCAGCATGCCGCCGCCCACGCCAAGCAAGCCGGCGCAGAAGCCGGTAAAGGCGCCGAGCATCAACAGCCCGGGAATCAGGGAAAAGCTCATGAAGCGGAATCGACCTTGTTGGTGTTGTAGTTATGTAGTCGGCAGCCATTGTGTCATGCCGCTGATGCGGCCGTCGGTGCCAGGCTATCGCATCAGCCGCGTGGTGATGAAACGCCATTCGGCCGGGGTCACCGGCGTGATCGACAGCCGGTTGCCGCGGCGTAGCACGACCATGTCGGCCAGTTCCTCGTGCGCGCGCAGGTCGGCCAGCGAGATCAGCGGGCCCTTGCCGACAAAGCGCACGTCAACCAGCATCCAGCGCGGCGCATCTGGCTTGGCGGCAGCGTCGTAGTAATCGCTCTTGGGGTCGAACTGGGTGGGATCGGGGTAGGGCTGCGAGCTGACCTCGGCCAGGCCGGCAATGCCGGGCTGCGGGCAGGAGGAGTGATAAAACAGCACGCCGTCGCCGATGCGCATGCCGTCGCGCATGAAGTTGCGGGCCTGGTAGTTGCGCACGCCGGTCCATGGCAAGGTGCCGCGCTCGGCCAGCATATCGATGCTGGCCTCGTCGGGTTCCGACTTCATCAGCCAGTACTGGCGGGCGCGCGCGGCGGCATTGGCTTGCGTGGATCGGCTCATGGGCGGGCAGGGGCGGGCGTGACGTTGGCGACAGCGATATGGTGCAGCAAGCACGGCCAAAAGAAAACCGTCTGACGGATGTGGGCCGTGGAGGAAAAACGAAAAGGGGGCGCTGCGGAGGTGACGCGCGAATGCGCGCCACAAAAGGAAAAGGCGGTGGTCGAATAACCACCGCCTTTAGAGGGGTCCCCGCCTCGGCCGCTGGATCGGCATCCTGAACCCAAGTGAGGTTCAGAGTGGCTGCGGAAGCCGCATTTCGGGTACATCACTGATTCAGGGAGTCCAAACTGAAACTATGAATCAAGCGACGCGCTCGCCCACACGGCATAATCCCGCACCAACAAATGCTTATCGGTTCAAGGAATATGATCCTGACGAACCAGGCAGGGAAACTGTCAAACGTCTGACTCTTTTTGCACTGCCAAACATGCTGCTTTGGCAAGGCTGTCAGACGTTTGCCGTTTCTAACTTGGATGGGATGAAAACGGCGGTCAGGCGCGATAACCCGACCTAAGGTACCGCAACTATGTGGCTTGGTGCGGCTTGGCTCCACTATACACCGCGAGGCTTTCCATACCAAGCCCGTCTTTGCGTATCGTTACATTTTGCTGACGCGCGCGGCATGTGGGGCACATCGAGCCGATATCGCCACCATGGCGCTGCGCGCCTGTGCCGTGCGGTACACCACCGGCGAGAGGCTAAGCGTTCAGCTGCGCGGTACGGGCGAATTGGTGCCCACATGCGCGTACTGGCGCAGGGCTTCGTCCGCGCGTTCGTTCAGCTCGCGAATGCGTGCACGCACGGCATCAACGGGAATCGCGCCGTCCTCCTGCTGCTTGCGCTTGAGCGAGAGCAGGTCCGAGGCGATGCTGATGGCGGCCATCACGGCAACGCGTTCCAAGCCCTTGGCGGATACCCCGCCCTTGAGCCGGGTCATCTGGTCGTCTACCAGTGCCACGGCTTCCAGCAGCGCGGCCTCGTTGTCGGGGGCAATGGCGAACCGGTAGGACTGGCCGGCAATGTTCACTTCGACTTGCTTATTGCTCATGCGTTTTCTCCAGGTGCCTTTTGTTCGGCGCGGCTGGCGGCCTCGCCTTCGCCCAGCAGGTCGAGCTGGCGGGCGTCGCTGGCGGTGGGCAGCTTGTCCAGGATCGACTGGATGCGCAGCTGCGCTTCCTCGATCTTGATATTGAGCAGCTCGCGGTCGGCGGCCATGGCTTCGCGGTCGCCGCGCAGCTGGCTGGCCTCGGCCTGCAGGCGTTCGATCTCCTCCCGCAGGCGCTGGTTCTCCGCCGCCAGGGTATCGGCATGGTGCAGCACACGCCCGATCTTGGCGGCGAGTTGTTCGAGTTCGGTGAGCATAGAGCCTGTCATATCTAGGGTCTCGGGTTTTGGGATTTTAGCCCAAGCGCTATCGTGCGGACGGCGAACGCAGACGTGTGTGACCGGGCCTGCGCGCCGAAGTTGCATGCATCGTCGCTTAACGGCATCCGTGGCGGCGGCTTTATGCCTGTTTTCAGGCGCTTTCCTGCGTTTTTTCCGCGCCATTGACGCTGGGCTTGAAACTGCCTACACTCGCGCACGTTCCAGGTGCTCGTAATCCTATTCACTACAGGGTTGCAGTTCAACGGGAAACAGGGAGCCAGCCGTCGCCGCCAGGGCAGGGCCGTGCCAACCTGTGCTGCCCCCGCAACGGTAAGCGACCGCGATCGCAAGATCGCAAGGCCGACCACTCAGCCACTGAACCGCAAGGTTCGGGAAGGCGGTCGGACTGGTGTCGCCAGCCCGGATACCGGCCTGAACGAGAGTGCGCCGCCCTCCCGCTGCTTCTTGCCGCGCAAGCCAGCGGCGCGCTTCGTCGCCAGACGGTCCGCGGGGGAACGGACCAGGCAGCTCTCTCCCACAATCCGCATCATGCGCTCATCGTCTTACAAGTCGAGCCGTCCGGCATCGCCGGCGCGCCAGACCGCCCCCGCTATCCATTCCCGGCCACTGCCCGCGACCCTGATCGCTTTGCTCGCCGTGTGCGCTCCCGGCGCCGCGATGGCCCAGGCCAGCGAAGCTTCCGCCGTACAGCCGGCCGCCGACGCGCAGCTCGCGCCGGTGGTGGTCAGCGCCAACCGCACTGCCCAGCCGCTGACCGAGGCACTGCCGCACACGACGGTGGTGACCCAGCAGGACATCGTCAACTCGCAGGCCATCGACCTGCGCTCGCTCCTGCGCACGCAAGCCGGCGTGGAGTTTGCCGCCAATGGCGGCCTGGGCGCCAATACCACCCTGTTCATGCGCGGGGCCAACGGCAACCAGACGTTGATCCTGATCGACGGCGTGCGGGTTTCGTCGGTCAGCAGCGGCACGGCCCAGTTGTCGAACATCCTGCCCGACCAGATCGACCATATCGAAATCGTGCGCGGCAACGTCTCCGCGCTGTACGGCTCGGATGCCATCGGCGGCGTGGTGCAGATCTTCACCAAGAGCGGCGCGGGCCAGGCTCCGGCGGCCAACGCGCAGATCGAGTACGGCAGCAACAATACGCGCCAGGGCACGGTGGGCTACGGCGGCCAGATCGGCGATACGTCATTCAATATCACCGGCTCGGCCATCAAGACCGACGGCTTCTCGGCCGTCAACACCAAGCAGCAGCCCAAGGCCAACCCCAACGACAACCCCTACGAGAACAAGAGCGTATCGGGCCAGGTCAAGCATCGCTTCACCAGCGACTGGGACGCCGGCGTCACTGCCTACTACTCCAAGAGCAAGCTCTCCTACGACAGCACGGCCGGCAAGCCCACCGATGTCTGGTGGATGAACAGCGAGCTGTACACGGTTTCCGCCTTTGTTAACGGCAAGATTACGCGGGACTGGACCACGCATTTCAAGGTGGCCCAGAGCGAGGACCGCAGCGAGAACACCTTGAACGGCGTGTTCAATAGCCGTTTCAACACGCGCAACCGCCAGTACACCTGGCAGAACGAGTACGCGCTGGCTCCCTCGCATACCGTGTTGTTCGGCGCCGAGCACGCGCAGCAGGAGCTTGACTCGAGCTCCTACACGGCGCCCACGCGCAATATCACCTCGGTGTTTGGCGGCTACGACGGCCGCCTCGGCAAGCACCAGCTGCAGCTCAATGTCCGCAACGACCACTACTCGGACTTCGGCAACAAGGCCAGCTACTTCGCCGGCTACGGCTATAACGTGACCAACGCGCTGAAGCTGATCGCCAACGCCAGCAATGCGTTCCGCGCGCCGACGTTCAACGAACTGTACTTCCCGGGCTTTGGCCAGCCCGGCATCCAGCCCGAGCGCGCCAAGTCGTTCGAGCTGGGCGCGCAGTACAACACCGACGCCGCCGGGCTGCTGCGCGTGACCGCGTTCCAGACCCGCTACGACAACCTGATCACCTCGGCGCTGCAGCCCAATGGCTTGTTCCTGGCGCAGAATGTCAACAAGGCCAAGGTGCAGGGCATCGAAGCCTCGTGGCGCGCCAAGCTGATGGGCACCGACGTGGGCGCCAGCATCACCTTCCAGAACCCGGTGGACGAGCAGAGCAATACGCAGCTGCTGCGCCGCGCGCGCCGCCATGCCGCATTCGACGTGGGCCGCCAGTTTGGCGACTTCCGCCTGGGCGGCGAGTGGATCATTTCCTCGACGCGCATGGACAGCGGCTCGCGCACGCTGGGCGGATACGGTATCGTCAACCTCAATGCCCGCTATAACATCGACAAGCAATGGTTCGTTGCCGCCCGTGTGGAAAACCTGTTCGACAAGAACTACCAGCTCGCCTATCCCTACAACACGCAAGGACGCGCCGGCTTTGTCACGCTGGGCTGGCGTCAGAAATGATGGTGGCTGCCTGACATGCGCCGCGCGCTAGCCGTCTGGCTGATGCTTGCCGCCGCCGGCGTGGCGGTGTTCCTGCTGTCGCTGGCGGTGGGCAGTGTGTCGCTGTCGGGCGCGCAGGTCTGGCGGGCGCTGTCCGGCGGCGCCGACGATACCGCTGGCGCCATCGTGCGCGAGCTGCGGCTGCCCCGCGCGGCGGCCGCGTTCGCCTGCGGCGGCCTGCTGGCCCTGACCGGCGCGCTGATGCAGGTGCTGCTGCGCAACCCGCTGGCCGAGCCCTATGTGCTTGGCGTGTCGGGTGGCGCGGCCACCGGCGCGCTCACCGCCATGCTGATGATGTGGCCGCTGTGGACGGTGCAGGCCGGCGCGGCCGGCGGCGCGCTGTTCTCGATGGTGCTGGTGGCCACGCTGGCGCGGCGCGACCTGCTGCATCCGCAGGTGCAGGGCGGCCATCATGAGGCCGGCTCGCGCCTGCTTCTTACCGGCGTGATCCTGGCCGCGGGCTGGGGCGCGTTGATCACCCTGATCCTGAGCGTGGCGCCCGAGGCCCGCTTGCGCGGCATGTTGTTCTGGCTGACCGGCGACCTGGGCGGCACCGCCAGCTACGGCCTGGCGCTGGGCGCGCTGGCGCTGGCCGTGCTGCTGGCCATGCCGATGGCGCGCTCGCTCAATGCCATGCTGATGGGCGAGACCGTGGCGCAGGCGCTGGGCGTGCGCGTCGGCGCGGTGCGCATGTCGGTGTTCGTGCTGGCCTCGCTGGCCATCGCGGTAGCCATTACCTCGGCCGGCTCGATCGGCTTTGTCGGGCTTGTGGTGCCGCACCTGGTGCGCCTTGCCTGGGGCAACGACCAGCGCTTGATGCTGCCTGCCTCCGCCTTGCTCGGTGGCACGCTGCTGATGGCCGCCGACCTGGTGGCGCGCACGGTGATTGCGCCCGCGCAGCTGCCGGTGGGCGTGATCACGGCGCTGCTGGGCGTGCCGACCTTCCTCTTCTTGCTGCTGCGCAGGCCGCGCTGATCCCTATGCCGACCTGGAACGAACCCGTCACCCCCTGTCCGCCGCTGGTGCTGCAGTCCTTGCAGCTGCGCGCCGGCGCGCGCTCGCTGCTCGATGGGCTGAGCCTGTCCATGCAGGCGGGCGAGCTGTGGTGCATCGTGGGCCCGAACGGCGTCGGCAAATCCACGCTGATGTCGGTGCTGGCCGGCCTGCGCAAGCCGGACGGCGGCGTGGTGCTGCTGGATGGTCGCGCGCCGCTGGAGACGCCGCCCGCTGCCCTGGCATTGCGCCGCGCCTACTTGCCGCAGGCGGTGCACGACACCTTCTCGATGTCAGTGCGCGACGCCGTGGCGGTAGGCCGTCACCCGCATCTGTCCGGCTGGGGCTGGGCCGGCCGCGAGGACGACGCGGTGGTCGCCGCGGTGATGCGCGAGATGGATCTCGATGCGCTGGCCGGGCGCGATGTGCTGACCCTGTCCGGCGGCGAGCGCCAGCGCGTTTCGCTGGCCGCCACGCTCGCGCAACAGGCGCCGCTGTTGATGCTGGACGAACCCGCCGCCCATCTCGACCTGCGCCACCAGATCATGGTGCTGGAAACCCTGGCCCGGCTGGCACGCGCCGGCCGCCATGCCATCGTGGTGATCCTGCACGACCTTAACCTGGCGCGGTGCTACGCGACCCATGCTTTGCTGCTGGCCGAGGATGGCCTCTGCCTGCACGGCCTGGCGGCGCAGGTCCTGACCCCCGCGCATTGCTCTCACGCGCTGCGCACGCCCATTGTCAGCGTCAGCGACGGCCGCCATACCGCGCTGATTGCCGATGGGGCGCATTCTCCCGAACCAGACGGAACCCAACATGACTGAACCCAAAGCCTTTGAGACTTCCACGTCGGAAGACGCCGCCCGCGACGACCGCCACAAGGCGCGCATGGTGCGCAAGAAGGATGTCGTGGATGCCAAGATTGCCGCTGCGCAGGACGAGCGCGGCGTGATCGTCATCACCACCGGCAACGGCAAGGGCAAGTCCAGCTCCGGCTTTGGCATGGTGGTGCGTGCGCTGGGCCATGGCATGCAGGCCGGCGTGGTGCAATTCATCAAGGGCGCGATTCCCAGCGGCGAGGAACTGTTCCTGCGGCGCTTTCCGGAGCAATGCGCCTTCCACGTGATGGGCGAGGGCTACACCTGGGAAACCCAGGACCGCGCGCGCGACGTGGCCAAGGCCCAGGCCGCGTGGGAGGTGGCGCGCTCGCTGCTGCGCGACCCGTCGATCGGACTGGTCCTGCTGGACGAGCTCAATATCGCGCTCAAGCTGCACTACCTCGATGTGGACACCGTCATCGCCGACCTGCGCGCCCGCCCGCCGATGCAGCACGTGGTCATCACCGGCCGCGGCGCACCGCCCGCGCTGATCGAGGCGGCGGATACCGTGACGGACATGACGCCGGTCAAGCATGCCTTCCAGCAAGGCATCAAGGCCCAACGTGGCGTCGAGATGTAAAACGTCTATTCTTGTTCCAGCGAATCTTCACCAAGAATCACCAAGAAACACCATGCTGTTACCCGCCATTGCCCCGCTAGACGTCTCCTTGCGCCCGACCCTGCAAGCCGCCATCGATGCCAAGACCAAGCCGCTCGGCGCGCTCGGCCGGCTCGAGGACCTGGCCTTGCAGATCGGCCTGATCACCGGCAGCGGCACGCCTGAGCTCAAGCGTCCCGCGGTGATCGTGTTCGCTGGCGACCACGGCGTGGCCGATGCCGGCGTGAGCGCCTATCCGGCCGAGGTCACGGCGCAGATGGTGCTCAACTTCCTGGCCGGCGGCGCCGCCATCAATGTGTTCTCGCGCCTGCACGGGCTGGCGCTGGAGGTGGTGGACGCGGGCGTGCGCGAGCCGCTGCCGTCCGCGCCCGGGCTGGTCAACTGCCGCATCGCTGCGGGCACGCGCAATTTTGCCTTTGAGCGCGCCATGAGCGCGGAGCAGGTGCAGGCGGCGCTCACCGCCGGCATGGCGCGCGTGCTGCGCCACGCCCAGCTGGGCAGCAACGTGATCGGCTTCGGCGAGATGGGCATTGCCAATACCTCGTCGGCTGCGTGCCTGGTGAGCCGGCTTACCGATACACCGATTGAGGATTGCATCGGCCGCGGCACCGGCCTGGACGACGCGGGCCTGGCGCGCAAGCGCGCGGTGCTGGCGCAGGCGCTGGCGCTGCACGCCGACGCCGTGGAACCGCTCGACGTACTGGCCGCCTTCGGCGGCTTCGAGATCGCCATGATGACCGGCGCCTTCCTGGCCGCGGCCGCCAGCCGCATGGTGATCCTGGTCGATGGCTTTATCGCGTCGGCCGCGCTGCTGGTGGCGCAGCGTCTCGCGCCCGAGGTGCTCGCGTACTGCGTGTTCTCGCATGGCTCGCACGAGCACGGCCACCGGCGCTTGCTGGAACACTTCGGCGCGCAGCCGCTGCTGGCGCTGGACCTGCGCCTGGGCGAAGGCACCGGCGCCGCGCTGGCCTATCCGCTGGTGGCATCGGCCGCGGCCTTCCTGCGCGAGATGGCCACCTTCGGCGCCGCCGGCGTCAGCACCGCGTCGGCGTAGACTGCGCCAGCGCTCCTGCTACTTCGCCCAACCCACCCGGCCCATGCTCGACGAACTTCGCTACTTCCTGACCGCCGTCGGCTACTTCACGCGGGTGCCGGTGCCGCGCTGGGTCGGCTTTGCGCCGCACTACCTGAATGCGGCGGCGCGCTATTTCCCGCTGGTGGGCTTGCTGGTCGGCGTGCTGGGCGCGCTGGCTAGCTGGGGCGCGCTGCAATGGTGGCCGCCTGGCGTGGCCTTGCTGCTGGGCATGGCCGTGACGCTGCTGGCTACCGGCGCTTTCCACGAAGACGGCCTGGCCGACTGCGTGGATGCTTTCGGCGGCGGCTACCGGCGCGAGGACGTGCTGCGCATCATGCACGACTCGTGCATCGGCGCCTTCGGTGCCATCGCGCTGGTGGTGGCGCTGCTGCTCAAGTGGCAACTGCTGGTGGCGATTGCCGCGCGTAGCGGCATCGTGGAGTTGCTGCTGGTGCTGGTGGCTGCGCATGCGGCCAGCCGCGCCATGGCGGTGAGCTATCTTGCCACGCTGGACTATGTACGCGCCGAGGGCAAGGCCAAGCCGGTGGCGCAGCGGCTGTCCGGCATCGGGCTGGGTTTCACGCTGCTTTGCGGTGCGTTGCCCCTGTTGCTGGTGTCGCCGCTGTTTGCTGCTGTGGTGATCGTTGCGTTGGTGGTGCTGCGCTTTTTGCTGGGGCGCTACTTTGTTCGCCGCATTGGCGGTTACACGGGCGACTGCCTCGGCATGGCGCAGCAACTGGCCGAGTTGTTGATCTATCTTGTGGCGGCGGCATGGACCTGGTCCTGATCCGCCACGCGGCGCCTGCGATTGCACCGGGGATCTGCTACGGCGCGCTTGACCTGCCACTTGCGCTGCCGGTTTTGCCCGAGCCTGCTCGCATGTTGCTGGCACTCGATGGCCTTGCGCCGCAGCGCATTGTTTGCAGCACGATGGCGCGGGCTCGCGCTACGGCTGATTTACTGGCGCGGGATTTGGGGGTGGTGCCGCAAGCCGATGCGCAGTTGCGCGAACTCGATTTTGGCCGTTGGGAAGGCCGCGCCTGGGACGCGGTGCCGCGCGCCGAGCTGGATGCATGGGCTGCCGATCTGTTGCATGCGCGGCCCCATGGGGGCGAGACTGTAGCGGAGGCGATGGCGCGCGTGGCGGCTTGGGCGGATGCCTTGCCGGCGGATGCGCCGGACCGGCTGTGGGTTGTTGCTCATGCGGGGCCGATGCGCATGCTGGCTGCGGATTGGCTTGGGGTGCCGCTGGCTACTACGCTGGGGTGGGATCTTGGCTATGGGGCGAGTTGTCGGTTTACGCTGGGTGGGGGTGTGCCGCGGTTGCGGTGGTGGAATCGGGTTTGAGGTTGAGGGTGTAGTGATGGCTGCAACTGCTTAACTGCAACTGCTTAACGTCAAAGGCAACTGCAGTTTCACCACCCCTGCGGGGCGGCGACCTACTTTTTTGTCTTGCCAAAAAAGTAGGCAAAAAAGGCGCGCCGGATGGGGCGACACCCCCTCGGGATTCGACGAAAAGAGCGGCCGGGACCCAAACTCGCATCGCCTTAAGGCGATACTCAGACATGGGTCCCTCTTTTCCGCTCTTTTCGCCGAATCCCGAGGCGCCCCATACGGCCTTGGCACACCTTCACGGCTCGCTTCGCATCGCGCGTGGGTGTTTCCCGCCTGGGGGCGGGAAACACGGCTACACCGAATCGTTGGTCTGACGATGTCGTTTCTGCTCCCGCTGGTTTGCTCCCCTCTCCCGCGCAGCGGATGAGGGGCCGGGGGAGAGGGCGGGCGTTCGTCAAGTACGAGATGTCAGACCTGACCCTTGACCTGTCTTGCTCTTACTGCGTCGGCCGTTTCCGCCGCGCATTATCCAAATCCTTGCACACGACTTCCGCGCCTTGCGCGATGCGTGGGCCTGCCCGGTTGACCAGGTCGCCGTCGATGGCGTAGAGGTTGCCGCGCGACACGGCCGTTACCTGTTTCCAGCGTTCCCACATGGCGAAGTCGGGCAGCGGGCGGTCGGAGCGGGTTGCGCCCATGCTGGCGGTCATCATCACTTCCGGGTTGCCCGCTACCACGGCTTCCACCGATACCGTGGGCACCAGCAGCGCTTCGTTGGCGAAGAGGTTGCGCCCGCCGCATAGCGCGAGCACGTCGCTGATCAGGTGCTGGCCGCTGAGTGTCATCAGCGGTTGCTGCCATACCTGGTAGAACACGGTCACCGGCGGGCGCGCCGCGTAGGTCTGGCGCAGCTTGTCGATCTGCTGGCGGAAGCTGTTGGCGGCGCTGTTGGCGGTGGGCTCGGTGCCGAGCAGCACGCCCATTCTCTCGATATTGCTGGGGATGCCTTCGAGCTTGCGCGGCTCGCTGTAGAACAGCGGGAGGCCGAGCGCGCGCAGGCGGTCGGTTTGCTTCTGCGCATTGCCGTGGCGCCACACTACGATCAGGTCTGGCTTGAGCGCGGCGATGCGTTCGAGATCCAGTGCCTTGTTGTCGCCGACCCGCGGGATGTCGCGTGCTTGCGGCGGGTAGTCGCTGTAGCTGACGGTGCCGACGATGCGCGCGCCGCCGCCGGCGGCGTAGAGCATTTCGGTGACGTGCGGCGCGAGCGAGATCACGCGGCGTGCGGGCTGGTCCAGCGTGACCGTCTGGCCGGCGTCGTCGACCACCGAAACGGCGGCGCCGGCATGGCTGCAAAGGCCGCTGCCCAGCAGTGTGGTGAGGACCAGCAGGGCACGGGCAGCGATCGAGATAGGCGTCATCGGGGTTTAGCTGGAAAGGGTGCTTGTGTCGGAGCGCGTTGTTGCCTGGGCTTGGGCCAGTGCCGCATCGAGCCGTTGCCATGCTGACTCCTGCGCTGGTGGCAAACCCAGGCGCAGGCTCGGCAATACGCCCGGGAGGCCCGCCGGTGCGTCGAACAGCCGCGTCCACACGCCTTGCCGCGCCAGGGCCTCGTGCAGGCGCGCCGCATCGGCATGCGGCACCCAGCTGAACAAGGGGCGCCCCACGGGCGTCAGGCCGTGCTTGCGCAGCAGCGTCGCGAGCCGGATGCCGGCTTGTTGCAGGCGTTCACGTGTTGCTGCCTGCCAGGCGCGATCGGCCAGGGCCAGGCGCGCCACCGCGCGCGCCGGGCCGGCCACGGTCCAGTGCCCGAGCTGCTCGGCCAGCGCGGCCAGCAACGCGGGCTCGGCCAGCACAAAGCCGCAGCGCACGCCGGCCAGGCCGTAGAACTTGCCCAGCGAGCGCAGCACCACCAGGCCGGGGCGATCCGCCAGCGCGGCCAGCGAGCGCTCGGGCGTGCAATCCATGAAGGCTTCGTCAAGCAGCAGCGTGCCGCCGCGGGCGGCGAGATCCGCGTGCCATGCCCGCAGCGTGGCCTGCGCGAGGGTGCGCCCGGTTGGGTTGTTCGGGTTCACTACCACGAGGTGGTCGAGTTGCGCGGCCAGGTCCGCACGGGCGAAATCCGTCTCCGCGAGCGGCACTACCTCATGCCCTGCGCGCGCGAAGGCGGGTGCGTATTCGCTGTATCCCTGCACCGCCACGCCAACGCGTCCGGGCTTGAGCAGTTGCGGCAATGTGCGGATGGCGGCCTGCGAGCCGGCCACCGGCAGGGTGCGCGGTGCGCCGTAGGCCTGCGCGGCTAGTTCCGCCAGACCGTCGTCGTCCTGCGGCAGCCGCAGCCACGCGTCGGCGGGCAGGGCGGGCACGGGGTAGCCGTCCGGGTTGATGCCGGTGGAAAGATCGAGCCAGTCTTCGACGGGGCGGCCATGGCGGCGCGCGGCGGCGAGCAGGTCGCCGCCGTGGCGGATCGGAGTACTCATGCGATGCCGTAGTGGAGGAGGGCGGCGCTGGCGCCGGCGGCGGCCAGCCATAGCCACAGCGTGCGTTGAACCAGGCGCAGGCAGGCGTGCACATCGGCCGCGCCGGGCGCGTGCCCCATGCCCAGCGGCGGACGCTCCTCCCACTCGCCGTGGTAGCGGGCGGGGCCGCCCAGCGCCACGCCGAC